>JBBRUH010000454.1:0-4425 GCA_038248005.1 Cytophagales bacterium
GCTGAATGATTTGGAAAGCTTAGTATTTTATTAAACTTTAACTCTGTGCTTCGTAAAGACACGAAACCGAGCGTAAGACTTTCCAAGTCTGCCAGACTTGGAAAGTCTAATATCACAAAAGAGGGATTCTTGGTGAGGTTTCTCTAAAAATAGTTTCCTGATAAAATATATTCTACAAAACGAGGAACTACTGCGGGATAAATTGCAATCGCAAAGATAACTCCATACAATGCACCATATAAGTGAGCATCATGGGCTATTCTGCCACCTTCTTGTCTATCCATATAAGCAGAATAGGCTAGATACAAAATTCCAAATATAAAACCTGGTAAAGCTACTGGCAGAAACAAAAAGCCGACTTTCATACTAGGATTAAACAGAATACCTGCCAATAAAATAGCCGAAACACCACCCGAAGCACCCAATGAATTAGTCAATCTGGCTGGATTTTTAAGGTAACGCAGATAACGAGGAATGTCTGCCACTACAATTGCCGAGATATAGAACAATATAAATACAAGATAACCCAAAGCACCCATTAAAAGTACGAGGATTTGCTCCATTAGACCACCAAAATAATAAAAGGTAATCATGTTGAAAATCAAGTGCATAAAACCTTCATGGATAAAACCTGAGGTAACAAAACGGTAGTATTCCTTCCTTTTTTTGACCATATAAGGGTTAAACATCCAGTTGGCTTTCACTTCAGGGTTTTGCTCGGCATAGAGACTAGCTATAACCGTAATCCCTATTAAAATACCTGTAACCGAGATTCGCTCTGAGGTAAATGAAAGAGCAAACAATGAAAAAAGACCTTCACTAAATTCCATACTATTTTTCTCTATGAATGATTTGTTCCGTAAATTTTTTTAAGAATGCTTTTTTAGATTCGCTGACTTTGATTTTTTCTAAATCCTCGAATCCTTCCATAAAATATTGATTGATTTTTTGCTGACAAAGTTGAGGAATATCTAGCTGATTATAGATATGTGTAACCGCCTTCACTTTTTCATCTTTGTCAAACTCAGTCAGTGAAATCCAATACTCAAGTTCTTCTTTGAGTTTGCCTTTGGCTTGTACTAGAGCTTCTATCAGTAAATATGTTTTCTTATTGGCGATGATGTCTCCTCCTACTTGCTTGCCAAATTTCACTGCATCACCATAGACATCTAAGTAGTCATCTTTAAGCTGAAAACCGATGCCTATTTTCTGCCCAAAATCTCGCAGAAGGGCAAGTGATTCTTGATCAGTACCAGCCAACATTCCACCAAGCTCCAAGGCAAAACCCAAAAGCACCGCAGTTTTGAGGCGAATCATCTCTAAATACTCATCTTCACTCACTTCTGAACGAGTCTCAAAATTCATGTCAAACTGCTGTCCTTCACAGACTTCGGCAGCACATTGGTTAAATGACCTAATAATAGGAGGGAGGTAACTTGGGTTGGCAAAAAGCAATAAATCATAGGCTTTCACAAGCATCACATCACCCGAAAGAATAGCAATATTATTATTCCATTTTTCGTGAACAGTCGGTTTACCTCTTCTAAGTGGAGCATTGTCCATGATGTCATCATGCATCAGCGTGAAGTTGTGAAATACTTCTACAGCAATGGCAGGTTTTAAGATGCTTTGCCAATCCTCTTTAAATAAGGAATACCCTAAAATGGTCAATAGGGGACGCATCCGCTTGCCACTCAATGCCATCAGATAGTGAATAGGCTCGTAAAGCTCTACTGGATTTTTTCCAAAATCATAAGACTTAATCTCAATGTCAAGCCGTGATTTAATTTCTTCTACATTCATATCAAACAAAAACTTACTGCAAATCTATAAGTTTTTGTAAGCAAGCCGATAAAAACAGTGAAAATCTTTTGCATAGAAAGTCTTGGAAATGATATTCAAGACATGCCTTTTAAATAAAAATTCGAGTCTAGTACACTGTTTTGGTTAAACAGTCGACCTTGATGGATTTTGGTGCGACACCAAAATCTTCGCAAGTGTAACACCTTGCAAGGTGGTATATTTTCCGACAAAATTACTAAAATGGAAAACCAGTACTAAAAACCAAAAATAGGAATATGGTTAAATATTTTTCTGATTTTCAGTTTTAAAATCAAAAAAATAGGCGATATTCAGCCACTGAGTAAAAGGTTAGTTATAAGTTATTGGTTATTAGGCTGTAAGAATCTGATAGTGAAAATTTTACTCTAACTAAATGAGTACCTTTATTTTAAACGCATTATTAAATAAGCATTTTAAAAAGAAAATATGAAAACAAACAAACTATTAGTGATTTTAGGTTTTTGTATTCTGTTATCAAACTGTCAGCAGAAAGCACCTGAAGTAGAGTTTTTGGTTTCTGAAAGCACTAAAAAACTCAATCGCCCTTTTTCAGATGCAGTAAGATATGGAAATTTACTTTTTTTATCTGGTAAAGTAGGGACAGTGCCTAGCACAAGTAATTTGGCTTCGGGTGGTATTAAAGGAGAAACCAAGCAAGCCCTTGAAAACATCAAAAAAGTACTAGAAGAGAATGGTTCTTCACTAGACAATGTTATCAAATGTACAGTCATGTTGGCTGATATAGAAGAATGGGCGGATATGAACTCGGTCTATGTGCAGTATTTTACCAAAAATAAACCTGCAAGAAGTGCCTTCGGTGTATCAGGACTTGCTTTGGGTGCAAGAGTAGAATTAGAATGTATTGCAGTTATTAAGTGATAAATTAGAGTTGGGAAAGGCTTCGTTATTACTCTACAAGATTAAAAATAGATTCAAAACAAATGCAAACTCTGTAGGAAAGTCTAAAATTACTTTCTTTATTTGCGTTACCAGAATCTTAATCTTTTGATATGAGCAAAATAAGCATTAAAGGCAATCAGTTTGTAGATGAACTAGGACGGACTTTATTATTAAGAGGAGTAAATCTTGGGGGAAGCTCCAAAGTACCCGTTGATTTCCCTACACATAAATATTATGGCTTTTACAATAATAAATTTTCATTTATTGGTCGCCCTTTCCCACTCAAAGAGGCCGACAGGCACTTTGAAAGACTCAAAAAATGGGGTTTTTATTTCCTAAGGTTTATCGTAACTTGGGAAGCCATAGAGCCACTAAAGCCAGGTCATTATGATGAAGATTATTTAGAATATATCTATCAGATTATCAAAAAAGCTCAATCTCATGGCATTAAGGTATTTATAGACCCACACCAAGATGTATGGAGTAGATTCTCAGGAGGAGATGGTGCTCCACGCTGGACATTTGAAAAAGTAGGGCTAAACCCAGAAAGATTTAGTGATTCGGAAGCAGCTATTTTGCATCAAGGAGAGAAAGACAATCTTGAGGAAATGATATGGCCTACCAACTACACCAAGTTTGCGACTGCTACGATGTTTACTTTGTTTTTTGGAGGAAATGATTTTGCTCCTGATCTTAAAGTAGAAGACCAAAATATTCAAGATTATCTTCAAAATCACTACATCAATGCATTCAAGGCACTTGCTGAGAAGATAAAAGACTTAGACAATGTAGTAGGCTTTGATACCATGAATGAGCCTTCACCAGGCTGGATAGGTTGGCAAGATTTAAACTCAAATGCGTTTATTTATCAGCGAGGAAAATGCCCTTCCCCTTTTCAGAGTATGGTAATGGCTTCGGGAAAACCTTTACAAATAGATTTTTTTAAATTTGGGAGCAAAGGTGCAAAACGAAGAGGAACTGTGGATGGAAACTCTAGGGGTGTCAAAGTTTGGCTCAATGGGTTTACGTGCTTTTGGAAACAACCAGGTATCTGGGATTTTGCTGAAGGTGGAGAAGCTGTTCTACACAAACCCCATTATTTTAGCGAAGTAAAAGGCAAAAAAGTAAACTTCAATCAAGATTACCTTTTGCCCTTCATCAAGAAATTTACAAAAGAAATAAGAGAAGTAATTCCAAAGGCTTTGATTTTCACTGAGTTTCCTCCCTTTGGCGAAGAAAAACCTCAGATAGAAGCAGGAGAAATCAAAAATCTAGTCTATGCAGGGCATTGGTATGATGCCATGACCTTATTTAGAAAGAAATTTTCTTCTTGGTTTGGATACAATGTAGAAAAAAGGAAAGTAATTTTTGGTAAAAAAAGAGTAAGACGGTATTTTGCAGAACAACTTGAAAATATCAAAAAAGAATCTGAGGTTAAGCTAGGTAATATCCCTACACTAATAGGCGAAATAGGAATCCCCTTTGATATGAACCGTAAAAAAGCCTATAAAACGGGTGATTTTACTTCTCAAGAAAAAGCACTTGATGCCAATCTACAAGCCTTAGACGCTAATTTTTTATCTTTTACACTCTGGAACTACACCGCTGACAATACCAATGACCATGGAGATATGTGGAACAAAGAAGATCTTTCTATTTTTAGTAAAAGCCAGCAAACAGACC
>JBBRUH010000455.1:0-4407 GCA_038248005.1 Cytophagales bacterium
ATGTTATCCATTGTATGATTATTTCTTCTTAATTTTTTTAGCTATTTCATTGATATTTTTTAAATCAATTCCTGTAAAATCAGCAATTTCAGTAGGTTTAAGCCCTTTTTTAAGCATATTACCAATTAATTCAAATTGATTTTCTGCTTTACCTTCGGCTTTACCTTCGGCTTTACCTTCGGCTTTACCCTCTGTTTTACCTTGTAAAATAAGTCTTTGAGCAAGGGTAAGTGTTTCTTGTTGGGCTTCTAATGAGATATTGTTCATTGTTTCCATAATTTTATTCATTTCTATTTTTGTGGCATAATATAAATATAACAAAAGAGTTTGGAATATTCGTTTACCTTTATCAGTTTTTAATAACTCTTTGAAACTTAAGAAAATACTGTATAGTTCATTTTCTAATTTTTTTTCAAAGATTTTTTTCATCAGTAATAAGCTAGTTTGTAGAGATACCAATGAAAAATTCTTCCTAATTTCATCCTCTGAATAAGTGCCAAGGTCTATCAATATATATTCAAATGAAGGTAAAAATTGCTTTAATTCATTGGGGATTTCTACTTTAGTATTTTCACTAAAGTAATCAATAATACTTTGCTTTTTCCATTTGTTTTTACCGTGGTAAATCACAACCGGGATAATAGGTGTCAGAGGTTCTTTTTGGCTTAGGCGTTGTTCCCAGATTTTAATCATATATTTCATCAGCTGGAAATGAATAGGTGAAGCACTTGCTTGATAACTTTTATGCTCAAAGAGCAAGGTTATCTTTAGCTTTATTTTTCCTTTAAAGTTACAGTTATAGACCAAATCAGAAAAATACTCTTCTAAAGTATCATCTACATAACTTGTATTGTCTAAAGTCAAAGAATTTATATCTAATTGATTTATAAGTTCTTTGGGTAAAATCTGACGGATAAATTCTGTAGCTTCCTCCTTCTCAGAAAAAATTTCTTTAAAGAATTTATCATGTGGATTTTTTAAATAAGCATTATCTGACTCTTCCATTCTTTCTAAAATTATTGCAATTTCTCTTTCTGATTAATTCTCAAAATTTGTAAATTGTCTTTGTTTCTTGCTCCGATTATGAGATAGCCTTCTCCGAATTTAATGAGCTTCATATCTCTTATTTGCCCTTCTAAATCTAGGTTACTTTCTCTATTGGGGAGGGTTTCAAAATTCCCTTTTCCTTGGTTAAGCAGGAGATTTCCATAACTTGCATCATATCTTCCCATCTGAATATTACAATCATAAAAATTACCTCCTATCAATAAATCTTCTCTATTATCATCATTAAAATCATGTATTACGATGCTATGTAGAGTAGAATATTGGGCTTCTTTGGACAAAGGAATTTTCTTAAATTTAAAATTTCCTTCATTGATAAAGACACAAGACTGCATTTCGTAGATATTTAATTTGAGAGCATCTTTGAGTTTTTCGGGTTCGATGATTTCCTCCGAACCTGCATTTGCGTAGTCTTGATAAGAGAGGAATTTCTTATTAATCATTGTTAATTGCTTAGAAAGCTCATCTTTGGTAGCGAAAAGCCTGTCTTTGCCTTGGTGAAAGGTGTAAAGCAACTGCTCTACTTGCTTATTTTTATCAAAATCACCTACATACATCTGTATAGGATGTTCTTGACTTGCTTGTAACTTAGAGTTTAGCCCCATATTGCCACAAACTAGGTCTAAATCACCATCTTGGTCTATGTCTAGTAATTTGACTATATTCCAAAATCCATTGGTAAATTCTAGCCCTGATTCTTCGGGTTTAATTTTTTGAAGTTTTCCTTTTTGATTTTTAAAAATAGCAATTGGAAACCATTCGCCTACAATAATCAAATCTTCATAGCCATCTTTGTCTAAATCTCCCCAAGTAGCACTTTTGACCAGGCCTACTCTTTGTAAATCTGGGATTTGAGGAGCGATATTTTTAAAAATCCCTTTACCATCATTGATGAATAAATAACTCTCTGGGATGATGCCATAATTCCAAGGAATGGCTCTTGCACCTATAAAAACATCTATATCGCCATCCTTATCAAAATCAGCAATGGCTACATCACCTCCTGTCATAAATGCTTCTTGAAAGGCTTTCTTATCTTTTTTAAAGTTTCCTTTGCCATCATTGAGATAAAGGCGAGGGAGCATTTGTTCTGATTTTCCAGAAAATTCATTGCCTCCACTTAGCACCAACAAATCTAAATCTTTGTCTTGGTCAGCATCAAAAAATACAGCTTTGACATCTTCTGAGATACTGTCTAGGGCAAGCACTTCGGGTTTCGTTTTTTTAAATCCATTGTTAGTTTGTAAGAAAATAAGTCCACTTTGATGTTTGGCACCTCCTACAAAAAAATCTTCTTTTCCGTCTCCATTAACATCTCCTACGGCAAGGGCAGGACCTTCACTAGAAACCATGTGTGGAATCAGTGGCTCACGATTAAACTCTATAAAGTTGTTTTCTAAGTGTGTAAAGTCTAAGGCTAATTCTTCACTGACATCTTTAAAAATGGGTTGTTTTGGCTGATATTCTTCAAATAGATAAGTTTCAGTAGCTTCTTTTTGTTTGATAGTAATTGTTTGATTGGTTTTGACTTTGTAAAGTGTCTGTGTCTGGTGATTCGCCCAAATAACAGTCAATGAGTCTAGGCTTGCTAACTCACCAAAGCCTATCAACATCTCAGGACTAACTGCCGATTGAAAACCTCTGCTTAAGAAAAGTTCTTGAGTAATTTTCCCATATTTGGTATTGGCAATGATTTTTGCACCGACTCCAAATCGATTCAAAGAATCACCTTCAAATTTGATTTTTAGATAGTGGTTTTCAGGTTTTTTTTCACGAGTAAGATTTTTATAAATCTGTGCTACATCATCTGTATTATTGATAATCAATTCTAAATCACCATCATTGTCCAAATCTGCATACGCACTTCCACTAGAGAAAGAAGGGGCATCTAATCCCCATTTTTTGGACATATCTTTAAACTTAAGATTTCCATCATTTTTATACAAATAATTAGAGAGTTTCATCACAGGCATTTTATCTATCAATGCTAGTTCTTTAGAAGAAATTTGTCCACTATTCAGACGCATCTGAGCCGCTACATCATCAGAAATAAATTTGATATAATCTAAGTCATTTAGTCGGCGAGGAATGCCATTAGAGACAAAAATATCTTTATACCCATCTAAATCGTAATCAGCAACCAAGGCAGACCAACTCCAATCTGTAGCATGAATACCACTGTACATTCCTACATCTGAAAATTTTCCATTTCCTAAGTTTAGCTGTAAAGCATTGCGTGAAAACTGATAGGCATAGCCATAGCTTATCTTGTTTCTGTAAATATCTATTGGGTCTTCTACATCAGAAGCTTTGAGGGTTTCATACTTTTCGGGGAGCATATCTAAAGTAATGATGTCTTCAAAACCATCATTGTTCAGGTCTCCGATATCATTGCCCATAGAAAAACGAGAAGTATGTGTCATGCTTTTCTGCAAAACTTCTTTGAAAGTCCCATCTTTTTGATTAAGATAAAGATAGTCATTTTCATGAAAGTCATTTCCAATGTAAATATCAGGATAACCATCATTATTGATATCTCCTATACTGACTCCCAAACCATAGCCCAAAGCACTGCTATAAATCCCTGATTCTTGAGTAACATCTATGTATTTTCCATTTTCATTTTTGAGTAATCTATCTCCTGCCAGTTCATGTTTCTCATTTCTGATTTTAGTTCTTCTATCAAAAGTACCATTAGAGTGTACGCTGTGATTGAGCATATACATATCTAAATCTCCATCCAAATCATAATCAAAAAAAGTAGCTTGAGTAGAAAATCCAACTAAATCTAGTCCGTATTTTTTAGCTTGTTCTTTAAATTCAAAACCAGCCTTACTATCAGAAAGTGTATTGATAAATAATTGATTTTTACCAAAGATACCTTCGTAGTTTCCAAGTTGTGAGACGTATAAATCTAATCTTCCATCTCCATTGATATCTACTATAGTTACGCCTGTAGTCCAGCCACCTGCATCTTCTAGCAATCCTGCTTGCTCTGTGATGTCTTCAAATTGTAGATTTCCTTTGTTGAGATAAAGTTTGTTTTGCTCTTGATTGGCGGTGAAGTAAATATCTATTAAACCATCATTGTTAAAATCTCCTGTAGCTACTCCAGCACCATTGTAAAAGTAGAGATATTTAAAAATATTAAGTTCAGGAGTAGGAGTGAGTTTATTGGTAAAATTAACACCTGATTTTTCAGCACTTACCAATTCAAAAAGAGTTTCTTTAGAATCAAATTTTTCAGCATCTTCTGTATTGTCTTTTTTTGATGCACAGCCATTTAACATCAAAATAAAACCTAAGAATACTACACAGGTGCAAGCGAAGACGCTTGCACCA
>JBBRUH010000456.1:0-4400 GCA_038248005.1 Cytophagales bacterium
GGCAAGTACGCAAGGTATAAAGCTCATGGAGTAAGTCCTTCACTGTATTCATTGCTTGTGGCTTGCTATAAGGGCCGTAGTATTTCCCTTCTTTCTTTTCGGGCTGACGGGTAACAAATACACGAGGAAATGGCTCATCACTCACACAAAGATAGGGGAATGTCTTATCATCTTTGAGCAAGATATTGTATTTGGGCTGATAGGTTTTAATGAGGGTATTCTCTAAAAGCAAGGCTTCCTGCTCACTATTGACGGCTGTGTATCGGATTTGGTGAATTTGAGCAACCATTTTGCGGGTCTTGTAGCTGTGTTGTTTGGAATTCGTAAAATAGCTACTTACCCTGTTTTTTAAGTTTTTGGCTTTCCCTACATATAAAAGCTGATTTTCTTCATCATAATATCTATAAATCCCTGGCTGTTGTGGCAGATTGCTTACTAATTCTTTAAGATTCTCTTTTATTTCCATTAGGTTATGCTTGTGCTATTAAGTTAAGTACTTCACTATCAAATTTAGGTGAATATTGCTTATTTTTCAAATATAATTTAAGGAGGATGAATTTAAAAAGATAACTTACGAGGAAGATGTAAGCGATGAGTTATAAATAATGAGTGATGCGTTATTTTTTGCTATTTTGAGAAAGTATGACGACTTTGTAACTTTGTAATCGTTTCTGGTAGAGCTATTTATACATAATTTCATTAAGTAAAAAGGAAAAAATAAACTGCTCAGCAAATGACTTTTGTACTTCATATACGCAGGATATAGACCTTTTTGGATTATTTTATTTTTGTAACTTTACTAAAATATAAAAATTTCTAAATAAGAAACCAGATATGCTATATTTTTGTCATCCTTTTTGATGGTAATGTTTACATAACATTAAATTAATATTACTATTACATGCTCTCGCAAATTAAAACACTTTTTATCCAACAAATCAAGGCAAACTGGATTACGATGGTTTTTATCATGACAGTCCTATCTTTGATTTTTGGTTTTGTCTTCGCATTACATACATGGGGAGGTGTTCCTTTCAAAAACCTCACAATTGATGTCAGTATCATAGCTTCTGAACCTCCTTATATTGGTTTTTTATCACAGTTAGGCCTTTTGGTGTGGTCTGCTACGGTGAGTATTTGTTTACTTGGAGCTTCCTTAATCTACTATAAAGATAAGACCTCAGAGTCTCTGTTCTTTTTAATTACCGCAGGTCTCCTTACTTCACTTCTTACACTAGATGATGCTTTTTTATTTCACGAGAAGGTTCTTCCTCATATTGAGATTCCAGAGCTTATGGTCTATTTAAGTTATGGAGGGTTTTTGTTATTCTTTTTGATAAGGTTTCATTGGTTTATTCTAGGTCAGACAGACTTCTTACTTTTGGGTATAGCATTATTCTTTTTTGCAGCTTCGGTTTCCACAGATACATTTTCACCTTTTGGTATTAATGAATATGTCTTAGAAGATGGGAGTAAATTCGCTGGGATTGTTGCTTGGTTTTTTTATTTTTTACAAACTTGCAGAAAGTTGTTGATAAAGACCTTTAGCTTATCTCCTACTATGTTGTATAGTTTTGATAATAAAGAGGAAATAGAAACAATGGATTCTTAGACTTATTTTAACCGTATCATTAAGAAGCAGCCCTAAAACCTTTAAAGCTGCTTTTCTTATGTTTATTCATTTCAATGTAAAGGATATTGGCTATTTATAATTTACGTGGTTATATAAAATTTAACCTTTCTCATGAAATCGTTTCGTGTATTCAAGAAGTAGATTATAAGACTTTCCAAGATACTATCCAAAAGCAAGAGCGTATTTTAGGCTGTTTGAGAAAAGCATCTTATCTTTATAGGATATTGTAATAATCTATAAAAGAATCAAAACACCTTAAACTATGCCTACATCTCAAAAAACCACTTTTCGGATAGGGGGCGTTCCCGAACATTTTAATTACCCGTGGAAGATAGCCCTCGAGCAAAATTTATTCGCAAATAGTTCTTTTGGCATTCAATGGACAGATTATCCTGGTGGCACTGGAGCCATGTGCCAAGATTTGCGTGAAGAAAAATTAGATATTGCACTCATGCTAACCGAAGGAGCAATCGCTGACATTGTGCGTGGAAACTCCTCTAAAATTATTGGTACGTATGTCTTAAGCCCTCTCACTTGGGGGATACATACGCATGCAAAAAGCGATTTTAATACTCTAGCAGACTTAGAGAATAGTGTATTTGCGATTAGTCGCTTTCAATCAGGCTCTCATCTAATGGCTTTTGTCAATGCCGAACAACAGGGTTGGGATTTTGAGAAAATCTCTTTTGAGTTAGTAGGTAATTTTGAAGGAGCTAGAAAAGCACTCAAATCAGGAGAAGCCGATGCTTTTATGTGGGAAAAATATACAACTCAACCTACGGTCAAAAGTGGTGAATGGAGAAGAATAGGAGAATGCATCACTCCGTGGCCTGCCTTTATGATAGTAGTAAGAGAAGAAATCATTGAAAAACACCGTGATGACCTCAAGCAATTGCTTCAAGTTATCTTAGAACAAGCTCTCCCTTTTTATGATACACGAGCTACTAAATCCTACATTAGCCAAAAATACACTTTGGATTTAGAAGATGTAGAAGCTTGGTATGCACAAACGAAGTGGCTCTGCCAGCCCAAAGTATTATCCGAAACTTTACAACTCACTCAAAAAAAGCTTTTTGAACTTCGGATTATTGAAGAAATTTTACCCAATGATAAACTCTTTGACAATCTAGAATTACCACAATCTCCTCCAAAACTTTCTTCTTTGATGTATCAATGGAGAGTAGATAGCCTCCAAAAAGCATTGGCACAGAAAGGTAAATCAGAAGGTAAGTTGACAGTCAAAGACCTTACAGATTTAGGGCATTTGGATCAGTATCACTATTTAGAAGTAGCTACTTGCTATGATATCATTCAGGAACTTGCCTTAGATTCAGATAAATATATATTAGATATTGGCAGTGGCGTAGGTGGTACGGCAAGGGTATTGGCAGAGCAAAGCAACTGTAGGGTGATGGGTGTAGAGCTACAAAAACCCTTGAATGACCTAGCTCAAGAGCTTAACAAAAGAGTAGGTTTAGAGGATAAAATTGAACTCATTGGAGGTGATTTTATGGAGTTTGAATCTGCCCCAATATTTGATCATTTTATTTCCTTGATGGTATTTATACACTTGCCACAGCGAGCCAAAGCCTTACAATTAGCCTATCAAGCTCTTAAGTCAAATGGTTCTTTTTTTATAGAAGACCTCATCATTCGCCGCCCTCTCTCAAGTGAGGAAGAAAAAATCTTGACAGAGTCAGTGAGTGCTGTATCATTGACAAGTCTAGAGGCTTATCGCAAAGACCTTAAAAATACAGGTTTTGGAGATTTACGTTTTAAAATCATGAATGATGTCTGGCAACCTTGGACTCAGAAACGCTATGAAGATTTTGTCAAAAATGAAAAAACACAAAAAGATTTTTTTGGAGAAGATATTTATCAGAAGAGAAGGGATTTTTATGAAACAATAGCTCGGCTTTTCAAAGCAGGTAATCTTGGAGGCATCAGGATTTATGGCAAAAAACCTATTTAGAGTGTATTAGGAGATTTAAAATATTTAGCTCTTTGGTCTGAGTTGTAAATCCAAAATAGCTTGATTCTGAAAAGCTTCTAATCATTCATTTATTGAACTTTCAACATATATAAAAAAAGCCGAGTTAGATAATCTAACTCGGCTTTTTAATTCTTATTTACTTACTATTTATTCACTTTTAATAAACCTTAATCTCTGTTGAGATAATGTCTCACCTTCTATGATGAGCATTAAGTTACCATTGGTAAGTTCAGCCCCTCTGAATGAAATCTTCGCTTGGTCACCTTTTACTTCTACGCTGCCCTGAGTTACTATTCTACCCCAGTTGTCATACACTCGGTATTGTAGTGTCTCTGACAGTTCTTGGTTAAAGGTTAAGTTCAACTCACTGCCTACCAATGGATTCGGATATACATTGGTAACACTTACTTTTACTTTTTCTTCTTCTTGCTCACCTGTTTCGGCTGCCTGAGTAGTTGAGGAGCGTGATAGTAAACAGTTGCTTGCTTCTGCTCCGAAGCCTGTGATGCTTCCTACACTTGTACCAAGATTCTTGGTTAGGTAGATTTTATCTAAGCCTGTGCCATCTTCTCTCAAAGCAAATTCTATCACGTTCAAGCCTTCTTGTAGTGTAAACTGACTTGTTGGTGGTAGCTCCCAGCGGAGATTTCCAATGTCCATGAAAAACCACATTATCCAGGCTCCTCCGTTTACTCGGTAATAAAAGGAATTATCGTTACCATTTGGAGAATAGAGTCTTGTGAATAACTTGTAGTTAGCTGCATTGGCAGTAAA
>JBBRUH010000457.1:0-4393 GCA_038248005.1 Cytophagales bacterium
CAAAAAAGATAGAGAAATCTTTGGAAAATTAGTGCCTTATGAAGAAGTATGGCGTACAGGTGCGAATGAAGCTACTGAGATTACTTTCAAATCAGACGTCAAATTTGGTGGTGAGCTTGTAAAAGCGGGTATTTATACCTTATTTGTCATCCCTAATCCAGATAACTGGACGGTGATTTTAAATACTGAGCTAGAGCAATGGGGCGCATTCAATTACAAAAAGGAACTAGATAAACTGAGAGTGGAAGTGCCTGTAGAGCAAATTTCAGGCAAAGCAGTAGAGCAGTTTACCATTCGATTTGAGCCTGCACCTAGCCACTTAGATTTAATCTTTGAGTGGGATCAGACTCGTGTAAAAGTACCGATTATGAAACCATAATCGAGAGATGAGTGATGAGTTTGTAATAATTTGATAATGAGTACTTTACCTAAAATAACTCACCACTTTATTTAATTATTGTTCCTAAGTAAGAGATTAAACATTATTATGATTTTATTTGTGGAGGCGTAAGCCAAGAGGCTTGCACAAGTTATTTATCTGGTTCAAGTGAAGACGCTCGAATGGTATTATGAAATATAAAAACATCATAATAATCTCTATTAGTTATAAGTTTATTGATTATCAGTTTGTAAAAAACTGATAGTGAGTTATTTGCTAAATAAGTAAATGGTCAAAATTAGTTTGTATTTTGATATTACTATAAAAAACTGATTACCAGTATTTTAATAGAATAACTCATCACTCATCATTTATAACTCATAACTTATAAAGAAACACTTTACTTTAAAATTTTTAACATATTCACCAAAATCTAAAACAGACATGGCGAAAGACTGGAAAGAACGCTTGGGAGTAGTCTATTCTACTAACCCTGATTTTGACTATAAAAAAGAACAGGAAGAAGAATCTGAAACTCCTGAACCAAAGCAACAAAACCTGCGAATAGGGCTAGATAAAAAACAAAGAAAAGGCAAAGCTGTAACCCTCATTACAGGCTTTGTAGGCACTGAAGATGACCTCAAAGAGTTAGCAAAAAAACTCAAAACCAAATGTGGTGTAGGGGGGGCTGCCAAAGATAATGAAATCATCATTCAAGGTAATTTTAGAGATAAAATCCTCGCTCTCCTACTAGAAGACGGCTATAAAGCCAAGAAAACGGGTGGGTGAAAGTGAAGAATAATAATATGTATAACACTTTAATTTTCATCATTATTCTGGAAACAGGTATAGTCTTAGCTATTTTGCTTTACTATTTGATAAAAATAAACATTGTAGTTTGAATATGTGTTTTGAAGAACTCTGATAAATTGAAATAATGACATATTACAGTTATTTAAGTGATGGCTTATTCTTAATATTTTGAGAGATAGATGTAGTGCATTCCATATATGGATATCTTGATAAAAACCTGAAATTAAAAACTTATAATACGGTGAAATTTCTTTTAATCTAACAAAAGTCGTATTTTTAGAAAAAAGAAAATCAACATCTGCCAAATTAAAGTCATTTTAAACATTCAAAAACTCGTTGCTACTTGAAAAGAAATTTCTCGAAAAAGGAATAGTAGTCTATTCAAAAGTAAAATCATTAAATTTGTGTCTTAAATAAAGTTAGGATTCAAAATACACTATAACACAATGATTTTATCTGGTAAAGAGATTGCAAAACGCATAGGAGGTGATATTAAAATAGACCCATTTAATGAGCGACAACTTAACCCCAATAGCTATAACCTACGCCTTCACCCTGATTTGCTCATCTATGATACTCCTGTGCTAGATATGAAAAAGCCAAATCCTACACAAGCTATTAGCATTCCCGAAGAAGGGCTGGTCTTAGAAACCAATAAACTCTATCTGGGCAGAACACTAGAATATACCGAAACTCAAAACCTTGTGCCTATGCTTGAGGGGCGTTCCTCTGTTGGTCGCCTTGGGTTATTTATCCACATAACGGCTGGTTTCGGAGATGTGGGTTTTAGTGGCTTCTGGACATTGGAGATATTTTGTGTCCAACCCATTCGCATCTATGCAGATGTAGAGATTTGCCAGCTTTATTTTCATAGTATTTTAGGCGATTTTGATACCTATAAAAGTGGAAAATATCAGCACAATCAAGGTGTACAACCTAGCCTAATGTATAAAGACTTTGAGTGAAAGGTGATGTAAAAGTAGTTCTTTACACTACTCTTAATGTCTCGTTGAGAATAAACTTTTAGAATCACACATTTTAGAAGGCAATGTGCTTTTGTGAGATTTGGGTTTTTGTTTTAGAAGATTTTTTTCACCTTGTCAATGGTAAATCTCTGATAGTTTATTTAATAGAGTTGTTACTTCTTGATTTTCAATGATTTACATCAATTTTTCATTTGGGAATATTGGAATGATAAGCTAATACAAAAGCTTTTCGTAAGCAATTTCCTATGTTTTCTATGTGTCTATGTGGTTGTAAACAAGCTAAAGTGTTGATAGTCTGTATGTAACAACTCTAATCCTTAGTTCAGGTTAAGAATCTTCTTTACTCTCTGATATATATCTACACAGATAGCTAAATTAGGTTTTCCGTAGTTTGTATCTCGATAATCATTCAGGAATTTTCGGTTGGTGAGGTATAATAATGGTTCGGAATCTTTTCATAAACTATCTTTTAAAACAATGGCAATGGCGAAGAAGAAGCATACGAAGCTAAACCTCTTATTTTTTTATCCCCCTTCTCAAATCTTTTTTTATACCAATTTGGTTTAATAAGCAGATTATATCCATTTTAAAAATTTAACTTCTTAGTATGACCCTTAAAGAATTGACTCCCGAAATGCTCAATAACAATGACAAAGGCTCTATGAATGAGCATTTAGGCATAGAATTTACAGAAGTAGGCGATGATTATATTTGTGCCAAGATGCCCGTAGATCATCGTACACGTCAGCCTTATGGCATTTTACATGGAGGAGCATCTGTGGTGCTTGCCGAAACATTGGGCAGTGTGGGAGCAGCTTTTTCGGTAGATATGAAAAAATACCGCTGTGTAGGCTTAGATATTAACTCGAATCATATTCGCCCTGTCAAAGAAGGATATGTCTATGGAAAAGCAACTCCTTTGCACATCGGAAAATCTACTCAAGTGTGGCAAATTATGATTCATAATGAAGAAGAAAAATTAGTCAATGTAAGCCGTATCACGATGGCAGTAGTACCAATTGATAAAATCTAAGAATGGATTACCTATTCTGTGGTTCGTGTCTCTATTGTTCTGTGGTTCGTGTCTCTATTATTCTGTGGTTCGTGTCTTCACGAACCACTCATTTAACTATGATTGAACTTTTATATGTTACATTCAAAAAATAATATATTACAGCTAGATTCTTTTCTTCCTACTGATTATTTACCACTCTGGAAAGCTATCAGAGAAGTAGCTGTTTCTGAAAGTGTACCTTTTGCATTTTGGCGTTTGCCACAAGCTGCTGAGCAACACTTAATCTTAGATTTTGGAGAAGTGTTATCACCCCATCAGATAGACTGGGAAGATATTTCTTTGGGTTTTGTGATGAGTCCTTTTCTCAATCCTGACCTTAAGCAAACCTATCGCTTAAAAGCAGACGTGCATTTGACGTCTGAAAATAGAGTTTCTGATTTTTTTGAGAATCCTCGTATTCCTAAAGAATTTAGACAAAAGGTACAGGATATTTTAAAAAATGGCTCTCCCAAGTCAAAAAAAACTTCCTTTAAATCTTCTCAGTTAAAGATTCAAGAAGTCTCGGAGGCACATTATAGAAATATCGTTTCTAAAAGTATAGAAGCCATCAAGGCAGGAGAATTTCAAAAAGTAGTGCTTTCTCGCCCCAAGCAGGTTGCATTGCCCGATAATTTTGAGGCAGTTTCTGTTTTTCAAAAATTAAATACTAGCTATCAGACAGCTTTTGTCTATCTCTGTCATCTTCCTGAGATAGGTACTTGGATGGGAGCTACCCCCGAAATACTGATGAGTTTAGATAAAAACCATCAATTTACAACTGTGGCATTGGCAGGAACACAAGTCTATGAAGAGGGACAAAAACTTTCGGAAGTAGCTTGGCGACAAAAAGAAATAGAAGAACAAGCACTTGTGAGCAGGTATATCATTAATTGTTTTAAAAAAATTAGGCTAAGAGATTTTCAAGAAGAAGGCCCTAGAACTGTAGTAGCTGGTAATCTGATGCATCTCAAGACTACCTTTAAAGTAGATATGAAAGCAACCAACTTTGCAGAACTAGGCAAGGTAATGTTAGAACTTCTACACCCTACTTCTGCAGTCTGTGGTATGCCCAAAAAACCCTCCCAAGACTTTGTATTGGCAAATGAAGGCTATCAAAGAGCTTTTTACAGTGGCTTTATAGGCCCTATTAATTTAGACCAA
>JBBRUH010000458.1:0-4385 GCA_038248005.1 Cytophagales bacterium
AGAGGCTCAAAACTAAGGTAGTAAAAACCCGTTTTACCGCATTTAAAAGCAAGCGTATGCACAAAAGTCTGTGTTTTAGAATTATAATTACTCGCAATTTCTTTATCATTATTATCATAAATACGAATGGCCACTTGATTTTCAGACTTTTTAGCGTTTTTAATCTCAATAAGGTAAGAACTCAAGTTACTAAACATATAAGGATACTTCTCTTTACTCTCTATTTCATAACCTTTGATGGTAATGTATTGATTTCTTTGATAGCCCTTTGATTTTAGCTCAAAAGAAAGCTGTGCTTGCACTGACTCTATGCTAGTAAATAGCATTACTGCGAAAAATATAAAAAATAACTTTTTCATGATATGTTAAATTTATTGAACCTTACTAATGGGTAAAATTATGAATTTTAAGAGATTTATTAGATATATCTTCTAAAATTTACGTAAGTTTTTTGTTTGAATATGATTTTAAGGATAAATAAAAGATTGTTTTGCCTTGATAAATGCTTATCTAATAACTTTTGTAAGAAAGTAACAGATATTTTATCCTTTTTATAGTCATTTCTATTTCATTCACTATCGAATCAAAAGTCATCAAACTGACAAAGTACTTGCTGTTAAATTAGTATATTTGCACATAAATTGGCTATTGGTATTCATTAAAAAATAAAAATTTGGAAACTTCTTGGATAGTAGATGTGCTCATCCCAGCATACAATGAAGAAAAATCTATTGCGAAAGTAATCAATGATATTCCCAAAGAATGGGTTAGAGAGATAGTAGTAGTTAATAATAACTCTACTGATAACACCGAAACAGTAGCCAAATCTGCAGGTGCTACCGTACTCAAAGATGTGCGACAAGGATATGGCTCAGCTTGCTTGTTTGGAATCAATTATCTAAAAAATAAAACTTCTCCTCCTGATATTTTGGTCTTTTTGGATGGAGATTATTCTGATTATCCAGAGCAGATGATTAGGCTTATCCAATCTATCACCGAAGATGGCTTGGATATGGTGATAGGGTCTAGAACAAAAGGAAACCGTGAAAATGGTGCACTTCTCCCCCAACAAGTCTATGGTAACTGGCTCGCCACTACACTTTTAAGATGGTTTTATGGAGCTAAATTTAGCGATTTAGGCCCTTTTCGTGCCATTCGTTTTAAGGAACTATTGGCACTTGATATGCAAGATACTAATTATGGATGGACTGTAGAGATGCAAATTAAGGCTGTAAAAAAAGGACTACATTGTGGTGAAGTACCCGTTGATTATCGCAAGCGTATTGGGCAATCCAAAATAGCTGGCACCGTCAAAGGTACTATCTTAGCAGGTTATAAAATTATTCGTATACTTTTCAAGTATCGTTGAGCAAAGAATTTATATTATGGAAATATTGCTATTAAGCACGTATGGTTTTTTTATAGGATTTTTATTTTTGTATAGCTTGGTGCAGTTGCATTTGGTTGTATTATTTTGGAAGTCTAAGAAGGCATCTAGTTTGGTCACTCCACTAGCCTTTAAAGATTTAGACAAAGTGCCTTTCGTAACTGTGCAACTTCCTATTTATAATGAAAAATATGTAGCTGAAAGGCTTTTAGGAGCGATTACACAACTAGAATATCCTCACTCTCGCTTAGAGATTCAGGTATTGGACGACTCTGATGATGAAACCATAGAACTGATTGCAAAGGCTGTGGCTACTTATCAGCAACAAGGAATTATGATAGAACATGTTCGCCGTCCTAAGCGTGAAGGCTTCAAAGCTGGTGCCTTGGCGTATGGGCTTGAAATTGCCAAAGGAGATTTTACAGCTATTTTTGATGCAGATTTTGTCCCTCCTACTGATTTTTTGATGAAGACCATGCCTCATTTTCAAAATCCAAAAATCGGATTGGTGCAGACTCGCTGGTCACATCTCAATGAAAATTACTCTCTACTTACTCGTCTTCAAGCTTTTGCCCTCAATGCACATTTTAATATAGAACAGACAGGACGCAACTTTGGAAAGCATTTTATTAATTTTAATGGCACTGCTGGAGTCTGGCGAAATCAGTGTATTATAGAAGCAGGTAACTGGCAATCTGATACCCTCACCGAAGATTTAGACCTTAGCTACAGGGCTCAGCTTAAAGGCTGGCAATTTCAGTATCTCAATGAAATAGGCACACCTGCCGAACTTCCAGTAGAGATGAATGCTATGAAAAGTCAGCAATTTCGCTGGACAAAGGGTGCTGCCGAGTGCACTCGCAAGAATCTAGGAAAGGTTTTGAATGCTTCTGGTCTGCCTTGGTTTACGAAGGTACACGGACTTTTTCACTTAATGAATAGCTTTATTTTTATTTCTATTCTAATGATTTCTTTGCTCAGTGTGCCTATGCTTTGGGTCAAAAATAGCTTTGCTGAATATCATTTTTTATTTAATATTGCTTCCTTTTTTCTATTAAGTTTTGGAATTTTAGGGATATTTTACTGGAGTTCAGAGCTTCAGTTTGGTAAAAAAACTTGGCGAGATATTCCTGCTTTTCTAGGGAGATTCTTTTTATTTTTATCACTTTCTATGGGAATGTCCTTGCATAATGCCCTTGCTGTATTTGAGGGATATATTGGTAAAAAAAGTCCTTTTGTGCGTACTCCAAAA
Source organism: Cytophagales bacterium (assembly GCA_038248005.1). Classification (GTDB taxonomy): domain Bacteria; phylum Bacteroidota; class Bacteroidia; order Cytophagales; family Microscillaceae; genus JAABSX01. The sequence goes on from JBBRUH010000458.1 coordinate 2,640, forward strand.
TTTAATGTAACAGAGAAAAAAGACAAATGGCAAGGCAATACCTATTTTAAAAGTATGTGGAGTGGGCTTACTTTTGTAGAGGCTTTATTAGCTATCTATTATTTCTTTGGGCTAATGCTTGGCTTCTATTATTGGGATTTTGGCTTATTTCCTTTTCACTTGATGCTTACTTTTGGTTTTGCTTATGTAGCTTGGCATACTTTCAGTCATAGCTTTTTACAAATCAAATCTTAATTTGATGCGTTCTTCTGCTACTATCAAATATTCTACATTTGTATTAAGTACTTTCATTGCTTTACTAGGCTATTTATACTTGGCTTATACACACGAACGCACTGACTTTTATACTTTTTTATTGGTCTATGCAAGTCTGTTTGGTGTTTATCTTTATGCCGTAAAAGCAGATATTCCTTTCCGAGGATTGATTGTCTTGGGTATTTTATTTAGGCTGGTCTTTGTTGGTGCTTTTCCGATTTTATCAGATGACTATTTCCGTTTTTTTTGGGATGGCACATTACTCTCTCAAGGCTTTAATCCTTACCTCCATCTCCCTGCTGATTTTATAAAAAACCCTCCTGCCACAGATTTAGGGCTGAATCAGGCACTTTTTGAATCACTCAATTCTCAAAACTATTATACCGTCTATCCTCCCATCAATCAAGGTGTTTTTGCTTTGGGTGCTTGGCTTTCCTTTGGCAATATTTGGCTAGCAATCATTGTGATGCGTTTGGTCATTTTGGTGGCGGAGTTAGGAGCATTGTATTGTATCATTGCTTTATTAAAACACTACCAACTCTCTCGAAATCAAGCACTTTGGTATTGGCTCAATCCTTTGGTAATCGTAGAAGCCACTGGAAATCTACATTTTGAAGCGATGATGTTTGCCTTCTTGCTTGGAGGGATTTATTTTTTACAAGTCAAAAAGAATATTCCTTTGGGAGCATTATTTTTTACTTTGGCTATCTCCACCAAACTCATTCCTTTGCTCTTAATGCCTTTAATGTGGAGATATTTAGGATTTAAAAAAGGCTTTTGGTTTTGTGCCTTTACGGGTATTTTTTTATTAATTAGCTTTTTACCATTTATAAGTCTAGAGCTGATTACTAATTTTGGAAGTAGCATTGAACTTTATTTTCAAAAATTTGAATTTAATGCCAGTATCTATTATGTGTTGAGAGCAATTGGTTTTCAAGTCTATGGCTATAATATCATCGCTACTCTTGGGCGAGTGCTTTCAGTTTTGAGTCTTTTGAGTATTCTGGGCATTGCTTTCTTTTCAGTACAGCAAAAAGACAAGGATTTACCTAAAGCCATGCTCTGGACTTTGGCAATGTATTATGTATTGGCTACTACGGTGCATCCCTGGTATGCACTTATGCTTGTGGGTTTAAGTATTTTTACGACTTACCGCTTTGCATTTGTGTGGTCATTTGCCGTGATTTTCAGCTATTCTGCCTACCAAAGCCTAGACTATCAAGAGAATCTCTACTGGGTAACACTAGAATATATCTTGGTGATTGGCTATTGGATTTGGGAGTATTTTTATGCTCAAAAGGTTTCTGTAGAGAATAGCATAAAATCATAGAACTTAGTCTGACATAAAATGGGTGCATCTCATTTTGTCGCTTTATAAAAAATAGCTGAATACATGACATTTTATTGGAACACGGATTTGACGGATTTAACGGATGAGTCACAGATAAAAATCCGTATGAATCCGCTAAATCTGTGTCATCTGTGTTCCAA
>JBBRUH010000459.1:0-4368 GCA_038248005.1 Cytophagales bacterium
ATAAGAGTGAAACCGGGCAGGATGCTCATTCGCTTAATACCAATCCACTGTTTGTTGGTTCTTCTAATTTTAATTTGCAGTCATTAAGTGCAGCGGTCAATGCAGGGATAAATGTAGGATTAACAACAGACTATGCAGGTAATCTAATAACAGGACTGCCTGATATTGGCGCTTATGAATATCACGTGCTTAAACTTGTCCCAGCTTTGAAAAATGGCAAATGGATGAGGATAGGAGGAAAACCAGCAGTCGTTTACAAATGATTTACAAAGGTTCATTTTAAAAAATAATTTAAAACAAATTTAGCGTATGAAATTCTTTATATGGTTTGCGGGATTTTTTGAAGATGTGGTTGGAAATGCCTCATCTAAAAGAGCTGCTTTATATTTTTCCTTATATTTTTATTATCTTCTTGTTAAAGGGTCTTTAAAAGGTGAGCCCATAGATCAGATGGTATTATTTAGTACTTTAGGAATTATTTTATTTTCTATTGGTGCGGTTAGTTCTGAATTTTTTAATAAGTTTACTCCAACTAAAGTAGAACAAACAAAAGTAGAAACATCTGAGAAAACATCTACAATATCAGAAACTAAATAATATACAGTAATTTAAACCATTATTTTATATTGATATGAGAGGATATTTAGTACTTTTAGAGAATAAACCAATAATAGTTATATGGCAACTTACGATTCTAATAAAAAGTATTCTTGGTCTCCTGAGGATAGATTTGAGGTGACAGGGGAACAATTTGGTCTTCTTATAAATGCATTCAGAGCAGTACTAAGCACACCTGAAGCAATGAACATCATGCTCGTTTCCAGAGCGAATAAGACAGTGGAAGAAATAATGGCTAATGCTGTTGAAAAGGATATAGTTAAAGAGGTGATTGAATAACTTTAATATTAAAAATGATGAAGAACAAGAAAGCAATTCCTATTAAGAAATGCGGGGGAAAGGTTAAAAAGAAATGAAAAGTGGAGCACCACGTAAGGCACCTAAAGTAGTTTCTCCTTCCAAAGGAAAACCCAACTTTATGAAAGAGTCAGATACTCCTAATAAAAGACAGAATCCTCAGGCTCCTATGAAGAGTAAGAGATTGTCTAAGTAATAAGAGAGAGCCCCCTAAAGGGCTTTTCTCATTATTAATTAGTTTTACTAATTTGTCCATAGTAATCCTCTTTGAAATTTGGATGTAGAGTTATAATTCCTTTTGTATTATCTAATACTTTATCTGCCTGATTTAATATAGTTTCACTACTTTGAGCTCCCATACCTGATATATGGAAAGTGTTCATTCCCCATCTATATATCATTGTATGTTTTAGCTTTGATTCATATATCTGGGCTTGATGATCAAATGTAATATTTGCATCTTCATCTCCACTTTTATCAGGAAACTTTATCCTATCTAAATACTCCTTAGTATACATATTTCCATTATTAACATTACTACTCTCAGTTTTATAGATGTTATCTGAGAAGAAGTACATTCCTTTACTTCTATAAATTTCAAATCCTGGATGTCTTCTAATATCATTTTTAACATTAGTTAACGCCCAAGGAGTTAAGAGGTCATCATCATCTAATCTATAAATGAAAGAGTTTTTACATTGTTTGTAACCCCATTCAAGTTTAGCTGATATAGAAGGAAATCTTTCTTTGTGATTGATAATTCTTACATTAGGATGTTCAAAAATGTAGTCTACATCTAAATTATCATTTATAATAACCATCTCATCTTCCACAAAAAGATCATCTTCTTGACTTAAGAAGGATTGTATAGCTTCTTCCAAAAAATGGTGGCGCTTATACGAAAGTGTTAAAACTGATATCATCTGGGTAATATTAATCCGTTTTCATAATAACTAGGAACGATTGTCCATCCTTTACAATACATTTCCTCCCATGTAGAAGGACCATCAGGTCCAAACCATACTTCTGGTGCAAGAACCACTTTAGTGAGGTTTCTTGATAGGTAAGCTCCCCACCAACTAAATGAGCTGTTAGAAATAACAAAGTGGCTACAAAGGCTCATAATCCACATCTGTTCATGAGGAAGATATTCCTCCAGATAGGATATACTGGTACCTACTTCATGTGAGATACCTATATTAGATTTACACCACTCGATCTCATCACTCATTACTAAGATATGTCCTACAGTAGGGAGCATATCTATAGCTTTTCTTAAGTAAGCAGGAGAGACAGTAGGATGAATAGTACTCTTGTCTATGTAATCTTGTCCTTTTCTTACACTTACTACTGCTACCTTCTTGCTAAATAAGAAAGGAAGTTCTCTCTTTATTTGAGTAATAAAACTAGTGGGAGGTGTAAATAGACTCTTTATAGCTTCACTATACCTATCAAAGTATCTTTCACTCTGAAAATATCCACTATAAAGAGTGGGTTGATCATCAGAAGGAATAGCAGGATTCCATACTCCTCCTGGAAAACTACTAATAACATCCACCTTTCTAAAGATATTCTTACCATAGTCATAGGTACCTTGGAACAATTCACTTTCACAAACTACAAACTGTTTGTTATATTGCAAGGCCTTAGCATAGGCGTGAGCAACAATAAACATATTGTTGCCCATTCTGCCCGCTATACTAGGAATTATATAATCCTTATTCAGCATTAGAAAAACTCATTAAGATCAGCGAGTACTGGGGGTTCCTTTGAGCGACTAAGAAGATAGAATCTCTCTATATCTTTTGGATCTTCAAGATATATCTCACTTTGGAAAGTATTCATTTCTTTCTTATAAGCTGTAATTTTTCCTGCTTTATTATGAACAGGAACTTCTTGTAATCTCTGATGTAAGTCATTTAAGAGTACTAAAACTCTATCATCTTCAGTAGCAATACTTCTAATTACTAATTTAATATCGAAAGAACATCTATAAAGTTTAAACTCTAGAGGAGCTCCTTCTACAGTCTCAACTGTAGGTTGAATAGGACGTTTTTCTGTGTAAAAGAATTGTTTGTTCATTTTTTGGTTTTATTATTTATTAATTTTTATCTATATAATACGTGATAGATGAGTTATTCTTAAGTATTTTTTACAAATTTTTAATTAACAGGTTTTACAATGAAGTTCTAGAATAGATTTTAAGGAATTATTTCTATCTGTATGAGATCCTTGGAATATATGTCTAGGATTTACTCTATAAAGCTGTTGTCCAATTTTTACAACAATACTATTTTTTACCAAATAAGTAAATGCAGAGTCTAAGGATCTAGCTTTACAGCCAGTTTCATTTGCAATTAGCTCTTTAAAAGCCTTAGTCATAGAAAACTCTTGTCCTCTAGAATATCTCTCTAAAAGAGCTCCAAAAAGCTTTGTACGAACATCTTTACTACTTTTTAATATTAGTACCATAGAGGAGTACATTAAATAGAATTCTTCTTTTGAGTTTGCTAAGTATGTAATATTATTTACATTCATTAGTTCATACTCTCCTGTTTTTTTATCTGTAAGATAACTCTCAACTCTTACTGCAGTCTTTACTTCAGCTCTCTCCATTTTTACTTTAATTTAAATACACAAATATAGCGTATACAAAACACTTTTACAAATATCGAAACTATTTTTTTGTGTTTATTTTATACATTTAATTTAAAATTATTTACGCTCTCAAGTGTGTCCTAATACACTCTCAAATGTAAAGGAATACACTTTTAAGCGTAGGAAAAATTTTAATAATAATTTGATAGAGAACGAACTAAGGGGTATTTTTGATGTAATTTCCCTCTATCATTCCTTTTGTTGTATTAAAATTTTGGTATTTTAGACCCCAAATGTCTCCTTTACTTTCTCTATTCTTTCTCTATATTTATCTGAAAGGAATCCTCTTGTTTTTAGATCATGACATTCAAGACAGACAAGGATGATATTAGCTTCTTCACATTTTAACTCTGGATATTTAGATTTCTCTAACAAATGATCGAACATGTAGGAAAGGGGCTCATTTCCTAGTCCCCTTCCACAATTTTCACACGTGTGTATTTTGATCCTCCAGAGAGATGTGAGGAATTCTCTCATCAATCCAATATCTTCTTTTTTAGTAGAACTCTTTGTAGATTTTAACTTACTTACCTTTTTTAAAGCTTTTCTTGGTTTATGCTGAAAGCAATATTCATTCTCTGAGTTTCTTCCACATATTTTACATTTCATCTTTCATTTTATGAATTATATTTTGAAAGTTAAAGAAGTATCTTGGTACTTTGCAATCAAACTTCATTGCCTGATATGAATGACGATATATTTCACCATTAGATTCTTTAATCTCTATATAGTCAGAATATAACTTTTTAGTCTCTTCCAATAATTTAGAAAAATCTTCTGGGCGAGCTTCTCCAA
>JBBRUH010000460.1:0-4329 GCA_038248005.1 Cytophagales bacterium
AGTTTTAGTCAGAAGTCGGGAATCTAAACACCTGACGTGTAAGCCCTGTGGAATTCGATCTTAATAAGTTGGATGACGTAGATGGCTGCTTGGTGAAGACACAAACCACGGGAAAGATGAAGACACAAACCACGGGAAAGGTGAAGACACAAACCACGATAAAGGTGAGGACTCAAACCACGGGAAAGGTGAGGACTCAAACCACGATAAAGGTGAAGACACAAACCACGGGAAAGGTGAAGACACAAACCACGGGAAAGATGAAGACACAAACCATAGAAAAGTTAATCACTAACTCACAAAAAATCAATAAATATGCTTTATTCAGTTGTTATTTTTACTTATTTGGCTAGTCTTGGGATTCAGACTGATACTGCTTTAATTCAACAAAGAAATCTAACTCAAATACAGGAGAAGGTTTATTTTATTCCTAAGGGCGAGCATCGCTCTCAGGGCGGGTTTGATTTGATTACTGAGAACACATTTAGGTTTAATGCGACCTTTGACAGTAGTGCCATTTATCAAACTGTAGAGCCTATTCATCAAGCCGATGTCAATAAATTGTATGGTTTTTCGGATTGCTTTAGTGGGCATCAGACCAATAGTGCACGCTTTGGGTGGAGATGGCTAGAAGGAAAGCTAGAAATTATGGCGTATTGTTATCAAGATGGTGAGCGATACAGTGAGCTAATTACTACTGTAGAAATCAATAAAACCTATGAGTATGAGATAGAAATTACTGGAAGTTCTTATATTTTCAGACTTAACCAAATAGAAAAAATAATGCCCCGTGGCTGTGGTGGAAGTCCCTTTGGCTATAAGCTTTTCCCTTATTTTGGAGGGCAAGAAGTAGCACCCCATGACATCACTATTAAGATTCAAGATTTGTAAAAATTCACCCTAAAAGCGAAAGCTATGTTTCAATGGACTCCATATATCTTCTTGCGTTGGGTATTTTTCTTAATAATAGGGATTTTACTTAGCCTTTTCTTTCCTTATATTCACCAAACTCTGTTGTATGTCGGGGCTGTAGCTTGGCTTGCTTATTTGCTGTGTTGGTTCATGTTTACCAATGAGCAATCAAGGCGTTATACAATAGTATTTGGAATATTGGTTGCTTTGATACTTATCTCCGTAGGAAGTTTCCGAACGGCTCAGTTTACAGCCCAAAGCAACCCCTTACATTTTATGAATCAGGATATCTTAGAGGCGTATCAAGGCAAGATCGTAACTGATGTGCAAGAGCGTTCTAAGTCATTTCGGACTCAGCTAGAAGTACAGAAAGTCTTGGTAAAAGGTACGTGGAAGCCTGCAACTGGGCGTATAATGGTTTATTTTCGCAAGTCAGAAGGTTATACACTTCCCAAAAATTTAGAGTATGGCTCATTGATTCTGACCAATACTCAGCCACAAAAGCTAAGTCCCTCCAAAAATCCAGAAGGTTTTGACTATCAAAGTTATCTTTTTTATCAAAACATCTATCACCAGCACTTCATCAATGAGACACAATACAAAATAATAGGCAAGGAATTAAGTGCTTTAGATAATTTCTGGGCTTTGTCTTATACCATTAAAGAAAAAGGATTAGCCATTCTTAAAAAACATTTACCCGAAAGTACTCGATTTGCTACCGCAAGTGCGTTGCTCTTAGGCGTAAAAGATTACCTAGATGATGACCTAAGAGCAGCTTATTCGGGTTCGGGTTTGATGCACTTATTGGCAGTCTCGGGCTTGCATGTAGGTCTAGTGATGTGGATGATTAGCTGGGTTTTTGCCCCTCTCAAAAAGACTCTCTTGGGTAAATATGTATTTCTTATCTTGGTGGTAAGTTTATTGAATATCTATGCTTTCATTACGGGACTAAGTCCTTCGGTATTAAGAGCTGTATTGATGTTTACGTTGGTTTTAGTGGCGATTACTTTTGAAAGAAAGGGTTTGATTTATAATAATATTTCCATCTCTGCTTTTATTTTACTGATTTTCAATCCCTTTTTATTGGCTTCGGTAAGTTTTCAGTTATCTTATCTTGCTTTGCTTGGCATTGTCTATCTTCAGCCTAAGATTTATGCTTGGCTAGAAGTCAAAAACTATTGGATAGATAAAGCTTGGGAACTTACCTCGGTTTCAATAGCTGCTCAGATAGGCACCGCACCCTTGGCTATTTATTATTTTCATCAGTTTCCCAATTATTTTATCTTGGCTAACCTTCTGGTATTGCCTTTTGCAGGTTTGGTATTGGGTTTGGGGATTGTATTGCTACTTTTTGATTTTATTCCTTATCTAAGTGATGGCTTAGGTTTTGTGTTTTATCATCTGATAGGGGCAGTCAATGGAGTAGCTTATTTTATACAAAAGCTACCTGGGGCAGTAAGTTTGGGTTGGTATCTGAGTGCGACAGAGACTTTCTTACTCTACTTGTTCTTATTCTTTTTCTTGCTTTTGTGGGCAAAAAGAAAATTGTATTATTTAGGACTTGCAGTGCTGGCACTGGCTATTTTTCAAGCCTCAATGGCAGTAAGATATTTTGAAAATGCTTCTCAAAAACAATTGGTGATTTTTCATACACCCCGCCAAGCTCATTTTAATGTGATAATGGGAAGGGAGAGTTATTTTTTGGCAAAGAATAATGAGTTGTTGAGTGATAGCAGTAGCTTCAGTTTCAATATAGAGCCTTATTGGCTTAGAAGAGGAGTGGGAAAAGTTTACAAAGAGACATTTCAAGAAACTTCTTTTCAAATGCCTTTTGGCTATCAGACACAGGATAAATGGAGTATCTTTAAGGTAGAAAATAAATTATTTTTATTACTTCATCAGCGATTGTATGAATCAGATTACGCTTCTATCTCTACCCTTAAACCTGATTATGTGGTGATACAAAACAATGCTTTGGGTGAATTATCAGCTATTTCTGAAGTGATTAAAATTCCTTATTTGGTAATTGATGCGTCTAATGGTCGTTTTTTGGCTCAGAGAATAGAGGAAGAAGCAAAAGATAGAAAGCTCCCCTGCTGGAATATAGGCGAAAAAGGAGCTTTTAGGATGGATTTATGAAAAAATATCAGTTATTTTTTTAGGCGAGAATATTTCTAGCTCTACCTTGGTTGAGAGGATTTAGACTTGAACCTCACCTTCAAATACTTTTTGAGCGGGGCCAGCAAGGTAGATTTCTTCAAAAGTACCAGACTGATTTTTTTGAAAAGATACTTCTAATTTCCCTCCCAAAGTATCTATTTGTATAGGACTTTGCAAGCCTTGTAAGCTACTCACCAAAGCCGCTGCCGTTACACCTGTGCCACAAGAATAGGTTTCATCTTCTACACCTCGCTCATAGGTACGGACTTGTAGGTGTTGTTCTCCTATTTTTTCAATAAAATTGACATTTGTGCCTTTTTCTGCAAATCGCTCATTGTATCTAATTGCTTTCCCTTCTTGAAAAACAGCATATTCAGATAATTTATCTATAAAAGCAACATAATGAGGAGAGCCTGTATCCAAAAAATAATAATTAGGCTGAGTTTCTATTTCTGATACTTCTTGCATTTTGAGATAAATCCAGTCATTTTTGAGATAGGCGAGGTGTTCCCCGTCCACTGCTATAAATTTGGTTTTGTCTGCAAATACGCCCAAACTATAGGCAAATTTGACCGTACATCTTCCGCCATTGCCACACATAGAACCTTCTTTGCCATTGGCATTAAAATAGACCATTCTAAAATCATAGCCTTCTGTGTTTTCTAACAGAATCAGTCCATCTGCCCCAATTCCAAACCTGCGATGACAAAGCTGGGCTATCAATTCATCATTTTGAGCATCAAAAATTCCTAGACGATTGTCTATCATAATAAAATCATTGCCAGTACCTTGATATTTATGAAAAGAAATATTGCTAGACATAAGTGCTTTGGTTTAGTGTTTTTAAATTTTATTTAAAATAAAATCGGAGCACTTTCTAAAAGAGAACCCTTCGATAAATATTTTATTTAGTAATAGTATCAAAATAGTGTCCTGATTTAGTTGATATAAAAATCTCGTTATCAGACTTTTACAAATTAATAACCAGCAACTCATCACTCATCTCTTACTTAAAGAGGTTGGTCTTTAGAAGAAGTAGGGAGTTTATTTTTCTCATCCAGATTAAGACGAGTAATTTCTTCTATTCTTGTGCGAGTTGGCTTCAACAAAGGACCTAAGGAATCTAAGTAACTGAAATCACCTTCTTTGTTATAAGTCTGATCAAAGATACCTGTCTTGATACGATCTCTAAAACTTTTGAGTGGCTGACCTAGACGCAAGACTCCTCGCTCACGACTTCGCTTCACTAAATCTAGG
>JBBRUH010000461.1:0-4310 GCA_038248005.1 Cytophagales bacterium
GATAATACCACCAATACGGAAAGCGAGCCTGACGAACTACTCTGTAGCTTACCTCTGCATCGCTGATATTTGCACCAGAATAAGCCACTGCCTTGCCTTCTACTTGGATAACTTCTCCTAGTCTGTAGCTTCCCTTGATAGGCTCAAAACTGACTTCAAATTTAGGACGTTTGTAGTCTTCTACTGAAAAGTTAGTGCTTCCTAGATTTTTGATACCTTGGCTACTGAGTATTCTTAATTCTTGTCCTAAACTAAGGTTCTCATTTTCCAGATTATTCCAGACTTTAAGTTGAGCTACGGTTATGCCATATTGTCTAGCGATTTTATATAAATTCTCTCCATTTCTGACGGTGTGTTTTACCTCATTTACTGAGCCAGTGGAGATGATTTCCAGACGCATTTGCCCATTGAGTCCTGAGTTAGGAAGGGTAAATTTACCTTGTACACTGCCATATTCATTGCTAGTGAGGTTAAGGTCTGCTACTTTTTGTCCATTGACATCATATAAAAAGACAGTTGTAGCCATATTTGTTAAGACTCGACTACTGTTTCCATTTTTTTCAAGTACAATTGCCTTGAAATATAAAGTCTGCCCAGGGCGATAAATAGAGCGATCTATAAAGAAAAAAGCTTGTGAAACATACTCATCACTTGCATTTTGCATATACTGAGAAAAATTACGATCAGTATTAAGCACATCATTTCCCTGCTTAAAGATAGCAGTGATAGAGCCACTTCTTCGGTTTTCATCTCCTTGATAAGGCACACTAAAATAGCCCTCTTTATTGCTCGTAAAATCTCCTAGTTTTTTGGTTTCGTATTTCCCTCTATCATAATTGTAGAATTTTGAAAGAACCTCTGCCTGTACTCCACTAAGGGGTGTGCCTGTGCTTCGGTGCAAGGTATAAAATTCTAGAGAACCATCTTTGGGGTTACTTCTTTGCAAATAAGTAATGTCTGTTACTTGAGAAAATGTATAAGTAACAGCGTGTTCTTTATAGGTAAATTGAGCGTCATCACTTACCATAATGATATATTCTCCAAAGCCAAGAGCAGGGATTTTCTCTTCTATAGAGTGCGTCTGATAATCTCCTTCATTGGGAAGATTACTTTCCCAAGTCCGTAAAGGCGTTTTGTTGTTGTAAAACTTGATAAGTTCTTGCTCATAATTCGTATTACGGCTTTTGTCAGCAATACTTGTGATTTGATTTTTTTCCTGTTGATTGGTAGAGATAATTTTCCAATAGATTTTATCTATGTTTTTGTATTGAACCAAAGCAGGGTGCATTACCCCAGAAGCAAATATTTCTTGGCTATTGAGGCTAATACTTTTGTTTTCTATCTGACTCATCAATGAGAGAGCTTGCTTAGCACCAATAGATTGAGGAAATTTTTTGATAATCTCCTGACAAAGTTGGTATGCTTCTTTAAGTTCCCACTGATGATCACTTGTCTGAGGATTGTATTTTTCCCCTTGTGCTTTGATGAGCGTAGCGATTTGATACGTGATTTCTGCCCAAATAGGATACTGAGTGGCTTTAGATTGAAGATTTTTGAGGGCTTCGAGATAGCTTTTTTCTTTATCAGTTGCCGTCAGATTTTGATAAACAAAAGCCAATCTTTTCAAATCTACATCCATCCAAAGCTCAGGGTCATCTCCATTAAGCCTAAATTTAAGTACATCTTGTAAAGTCTTTAAAGCATAAAAATCAAAAGAAAGACTGTCTTTCGTGCTTATATCTGCTTTGATAAACTCATTGGCAGGCATGAGATAGCGAGCATCATTGAGCGTAAACTGGTAGGCAGGTTGTGCTATTCCATTTTCATTATTTGCCAAAAAATCAATGGCTTGATGTGCTATAAAATCATACAAAGTAGGGCGGCGTTTACGTCCTATTTCATCCCCTTTATTGATTACTTCTTGAAAATCATCAATTTTGACATTTTTAAGGGTTTCAGCTTCCTTAAGTGCAGCAAGATGTTGTGCAAGTGTAGCCTCTACCAATGTTTGTAAATCCCATGTGCGAATGTCATCAGGGGCTACCTCAGTGGCTGTACGGTTGTAAAATTTATAGCGATTATACTGATAGTATTGCCAATATACCTGCCCTAGCATAGATTGTAGCAAGGCTTTGGTGGGCTGAGTAGCTTGTTTGGCTTCGGCTTCAAAGGTTTGAATTGCCTTGAACTGAGCTTCTTCATCTATCATTGCAGTAAATTTCACTCTATGAATCACTGCTTTGACGAGTTGCCCATTTCTATTTTCTTTAGAAGCACGGGTATAAATGGAATTGACTACTTCAAGAGCAGACTGAGGAAGTTGTTTTTGAGTAAGTGAATCCACTTTACTCCAAGATTGGGTATAGAAATCATCATCCATTGTTTTTGGTTTAGTTTGAGCCTGAATATCATTGCAGTAAAAACCGCCAAAAATTAATAGTCCCAAAAGTTTGATAAAGGAGAAAAACTGTTTGGTAAAGTTCATTTTTATGTTTGTTAGGTAAAAGGTATTGAAACAAATATAAGTAATTACTTGGGAAATTAGAAAGCATTACAAGCAAAGTAAAAGATTAGTTACTAAGCTATTGGTTATTAAGATATAAATAACTGGTAATGAGCGTTTTATTTGAAAAAAATGACTGCTTTATTTTTAAAAATACTCAAGTTGGTTTTTCTGAGAAATTATTGTGGAGACCTAAGAAAAGCATTTTAATACTTGGATTCAAAAAATAACCCTAAGTAACTTATGATTAATCTCTCACTTTGCTTCACTTATCAAATCATTTTATGGCTAGAATGAGTTGTAAGGTAGTAATAAAAGTTTTTCTGATAAATGGGCTTAAGATAACTTACACTTTGTATTTTTGGAGTTAGAATAATCACTAGTTCAGATACAAAATAGAGTGTCTGAGTGATAGGTTATAAATGATGAGTGATGCATTACCTTAGTAATATTTTGATAATCAGCTCTTTATAATAAGATTAAAGTACAAACTAATTTTGACTCTCTACTCACTAACAAAGAAGGATTTATCAATTGAAATCTAAATTCCATTTTTATACATTATTAATCACGTATAAATCTAATTTTTTATAGGCTTTTAAACTAAGAAAGCAAGTATTCTTTGGAGAAATACAAACACATGGGAACGAAAATACAAGACATAAAAACACCTATTCAAGAAGAAATGAAGCTCTTTGAAGATAAATTCAGGGGTTACATGAAGACCGAAGTATCTCTCCTTAATAAAATCATGGGCTATATCGTCAGACGTAAAGGCAAGCAAATACGCCCTATGTTTGTTTTTTTGATGGCAGGAACTTGTGGTAAAATTGACGATACTACTTATAGAGGTGCTGCCCTGATAGAACTCTTGCACACAGCTACTTTGGTGCATGATGATGTGGTGGATGATGCTAATTATAGGCGAGGTTTTTTCTCTATCAACGCACTCTGGAAAAATAAAATAGCAGTTTTGGTAGGTGATTTTTTACTCTCTAGGGGGTTGTTACTTTCCATAGACAATGGAGATTTTACTCTTTTGCAAATCGTTTCCAATGCCGTCAGAGAGATGAGCGAAGGAGAACTTTTACAAATAGAAAAAGCACGCAGATTAGACATTACTGAAGATGTCTATTACGAGATTATTCGCCAAAAAACTGCCTCTTTGATATCCTCTTGTTGTGGAGTAGGGGCGAGTTCGGTAGGTGCAAGTGAAGAAAACGTACTCAAAGCACAAAGATTCGGCGAAAAAGTAGGCATGGCTTTTCAAATTAAAGATGATTTATTTGACTACGGAAATGCCGAAATAGGCAAACCACTTGGCATAGATATCAAAGAAAAGAAAATGACCTTGCCATTAATCTATGCTCTTAATCAAGCAGGCTCTTCCGAAAAAAGAAACATTATTAACCTTGTCAAGAACCAAAGTCATAAGCCCCGCAAAGTGCAAGAGGTCATAGAATTTGTGCGTCAAAGTGGAGGCATAGACTACACTCAAAAAGTGATGAAGAGATTTCAGGAAGAAGCCAACGAAATTTTAGTTACTTTTCCTGATTCTATACATAGACAAGCCCTGTATGATTTGTTACAGTTTACCATAGATAGGACGAAGTAAAAGCCCATTAACCCCAAAGGGGGAATTTGGATATGTGGAACGGAAAGCTAGTTCTCAATTCATATTTTAACGAACTGAAATAAACACAAGTGATTCGTGAAGACACAAACCACGGAAAAAGACATTAGGTTATTAGGTTAAAACTGATACTCTTATATGACACTGACACTGTTATATGACACTGAAAACTGA
>JBBRUH010000462.1:0-4297 GCA_038248005.1 Cytophagales bacterium
TCGTTGCTACTTGAAAAGAAATTTCTCAATATTCCTGAAATATCTAATTTTTATATAGACCTGAGTAGTTACAAAATTTTTAACCTAAAAATAATTTAAAGGCTAAGAAGAATCTTTAAGATGGCTTAAAACATCTCAGCCTTGCACCAAGTTTTAACAAAAACAAAAGCTTATGCAGACTACAAAGATTACTTTTTACAATCATATATTCTTAGACCAAATGCGGCAAACAGGTGATTTGCAAGCAGATGCCGTTATTAAACATATTTTTGAGTCGGGAGAAGCACCTATGTTTCACCGTGTGCTTACTGGATTGACTTACAATCATCAACTCTCTGATGAAACCCTTCCAGAAACGCTCAAAGATTTTATCAAACTTCATTTTAATATGCCTATTTGGGCTAATCAAGCACAGCTTAGTAGAGGCATAAGCGTTTTTCAAAAATATGCAGAACCTATCCTGACTATGCTCGGCTTTTTATCTTTGCCTTATTGCTATGCAGCAGCACAAGGAGCAGAAGTGCTTATTCGCTCTGAAAGAATTAAAAATGATACCAAACGCCGTCTTTTAGAGACAGCTCAATTTGTGTTAGATGTGATGAATCCTAAAGGTTTTGAGGCAAAAGGCAAAGCTCTAACTAGTATCTTAAAGGTAAGACTGATGCATGCTACTATTAGGTATCATGTTACTCAATCAACTGATTGGGATAAATCTTGGGGTGTACCTGTCAATCAAGAAGACATGGGAGGAACGAATGGTGCTTTTTCTTGGATTAGTTTACGAGGCTTACGCAAGATGGGCTATGTGCTAAGTGAACAAGAAAGTCATGACTTTCTTCATCTATGGAATGTAATAGGAGCTTTGCTAGGTGTGCGTGAGGAATTATTGCCCGATACTGCAAAGGAGGCTTTTTGGCTTGACCACAAAATAGCCGAACGGCATTTTAGAAAATCTGATGCAGGAGTTTCCCTTACCCAATCACTTCGTATGTGTCTATCCCAAGAATCTAAGCGTCCTTTTCCAGCAGGTTTTACGGATACTTATATGCGTTTTTTGTTGGGAGATAAGGTAGCAGATTTATTGGAGATTCCTCCTCAAAACTGGACGAAGGTGATGATTTCTACACTCAAATTTCAAAATATATTTCAAGGAACTGGTAATAGTAATGCTCAAAAAGAAGGTATGATGCACCAGATGATTGAAGAAGAAGTCTTACAAGACCCTGTTACTTTTGCTTTTCCAATGCATCTATAAGCAAAGCGTAGAATGTCAATTGTAAAATTTAATTCTCTGAATAATTTGTTTTATCTCAAAGAATAAAAGCCCTTCTATTAAATATCAAAAAGCCTACAATATAAAATCTTGTAGGCTTTTTAGATTCATTGATAACTAAATTTAAAGCTATGTTTTAGCAATAACCTTCAAAATAAAGCACTCATTTAGTTTAAGTAAAACTTTCATTATCAGATTATTACAAACTTATAATTCATCATTTATAACTCATCTCTTACTTAATAGCTTATCACTAATTTTTTAGAAGTTTGGCGATACCCTAAATTTAATTTAATAATATAAATCCCTGGTGCTAGACATTGGGTACTTAGTACGACTTTATTTTTCCCTTCTACGGTATCTATGTACTGTCTTTTTAATGGATTACCAGCTATATCAGCAATCAAGAGTTGAGCCTTCCCTGCCTGTGCCTCAAAATCAAGATTCACTTCTTGGTTACTTCCTACAGGGTTAGGATATAAGTTAATATCCAGTTTGCTAAGTGATTCGATATTAATCCTAATAACATCACTAAACTCTGGATAGCCATTTCTATCAATCATTCTTAGTCGATAATATAAATATCTCTTTCCTTCAGGCAGTTGATTATCCACAAACTGATAAGTAGCTAACTCTTGCTCAGCACCTTTAGCATCTACTGACCCAATAGGACTAAACTCTACACCATCTACACTTCTTTGGATTTCATAATAGCTAAGATTTTGCTCTATAATCGTAATCCAACTTAAAGCAACTCTTTCACCAAGCAATGTACCTGAGAAATCAAGTATTCTTGCTGACAAAGGAATACCCAATGCAGTAGGGTCATCTGCTAATTCGCAAGCATCTCCTCTTAATAAATCATCTAAGGCTTCTGTGTTGGTAGTATTACATTGACGCATAGATATATCATCAATTGCGAAGTCATTGCCATTTTTGGTAAGTGATAGGTTTTCTATACATACATTAAAATGATTAACTGCTGCAGGTGCACGATAGATACAGCGTACTACTAGCCATTGGTCTGGACTTTCTGGCACTAAGAAATCTGACCCAAGTATTTTGATACGAGCATTTTTAGGCTCAGTTGTGAGGTTACAAGGCTCTGCTGCTCCAAAATCAAATCCCATAGGAGATGCTTTTTTGACATCCCCATTATTAGGTGGTTCTGGGAAGTGATAAGTCAGATCATTGGGATTATTGGTAGTAGGTGTAAATGTTACGCCTGGCAATGCTGATGAAAAAGCAGCATTAAACTGTGGTGAAGGCAAAGCTCCTGCTGTAACTATGCCTGCACTATTCACTACTTCAGGGCTAGCAGGATTAGTCATGTCACAGATAGTGATTCTAAGCTGTGGCACATCTAAGTTTCTGCCTGCTCCGATTAGGTTTTGAAACCATGCCGTAAAGACATAATACCTTGTAGCCCCTGCCGTAGAGGATGCATTGATAGTCTGACACCATACTTTACCAGGGTCTATGCCTCCATCTGTTTTCCACCATCCATTGACAGACATAAAGTTGGCATCAGCAGTATAAGGCACAATGGTAGGCAAGTTGGACTGATAAGTCCCAAAATCTGTACACGGTTCTTCACGATAGGGTGTAGCAGGTCCTGAGCTACAATAGTTGTCGTAAGAGTGTCCTCCATAGCCTGTATAGCCATTTCCGTATCCATAAAAATCCCATTGGTCAAATCCTCCACCTTTACGAGTAAAGGCTTGTTGAGATACTGCATAACGTCCTTCTGGATTAAACTCACCTGTACTTGCTCTGAGACGGTCAAAAGAATTGGCTCTGTAGCTTCCATTTGCTCCTGCAGTATTATCTATCAGATAGCCATAGTCAGTAGCAAAGCGAGAATAACTATTGATGTGTCTAGTCAAATCTGCTGTTGCTAAGTTACGTCTATAGTCCTCAATGTTGGGATTGTTATTGCTATACTCCCAAGGGTTCATATCATACCAGCTATTAATTGCACCTGCTACACTAGCATCATTTGGATTTTTAGAAAGTGTAGGAGTAGCTGGGAAAGTAATAGGTCCCCAACCCGAAAAATCTCCGTCTATTACAAGTTCTCCTCCTAATTGACAGCTCACAAACTCAAATATTCGGATACGCCCAGGCATATCTTTGCCTATATTCTTGACATTCATTATCCTTACATAGTAAGTGCCTCCTGGCACTACACCAATCGTGAGCGATTCAGTACCTCTCCAAACATTATTGACACAGGTAATCAATGTAAGACTACTTAAAGAGCATTCACTGCCTGTAAGTGGATAGGTAAAGGTAGAAGCAGCAGGTCCTACATAGACAGCAAGAGCAGCATTCTCAGAATTACTGCTTGTAGAGGCGAAAGCCGCATTATCAAACTGAACTGTAACCGCCTCGAGGTCAGAAGTAGGAGGCACTTCAAAACGTACCCAACCATTAGATATAATAGGAGGATTAGGAGCTACAGGGCTACTTCCTCCTGCTACTGCGCAAGGAGTAGGTGCTGTGATGGTATTTTGAGGAGCAGTATTGTTCCAGTTGCTGAGTACTTTAAAGCTTTTCCAGACTCCATTGACATCCCCGTAGTTTAGAGTCTCAGCACAAGTAGGGCGGGCAATGGTTTCACCATAGAAAATACACAGTTTACCAAAAGCTGTCTTGGTTGCACTTTTGTTGATGACTCTTATGTAATATGTTTCGCTTGCTGCATCATTGACAGGAAAATTCACCTCTTCTATTCCCTCAGCATTACTATTTGTAAATTGATCGGCACAGCCTATAAAGGTAAGTGTATTACAATCAGGTGTAGCACGATAAATCTCTAATGATACATCCGTAGCATCTATAGAACTATTGGTGGAGTTATCATACTGTACAGTCATGTTATTACCTGGTAAAGGAAAACGAGCAGCACTTGCACCAGCACCTGTAGTAAAAGTTGCCCAGGCTACGCTTTCACAAGATGTACTAGGAGGAGTTACGGGTGTGATAGAAATCCCTGAAATCTTTGCGTTTTCATCTGAGCCA
>JBBRUH010000463.1:0-4290 GCA_038248005.1 Cytophagales bacterium
AACACGGAATTAGACACAAAACACGGAATTAGACTTTCCAAGTTTTAAAAATTTGGAAAGTCTATTCTAAAATTTTACTCAAATCAGCCTGAAACTGCTCAATCACCAGCGTTTCTCTGTCTGTAATCCCCGAAACACCTCCTACTTTTTCTAGCAAAGAGACAAATCTTTCGGCTAGGTCAGGAGAAAGAGCTTGGCGGTTTTGCCTAAATGTATAAATGGCTCGGTTATAACTTTGATCAAGGGTAGGCTTTTGATTGTTATGATCTAAATACTCAAATCGGTCTATGGTTGCCCAGCCTTCTTCACCCAGTTCTTCTTTGACAGCTTCCCTAAAAACTGTTTTTTCTAACTGAGTCAGTAAACTATCGCTGCGAGCAATCACATAAGCTAGTTCGCCTATGGCACGATATAGATTGTTTTTTTCGAGAGAAATATTCATAAAATGTTCAGTTTACATTTTGGGATTGAAGTTACATCTTTCTTTGCAAAAAAATAGATTTCAGAAAAGGAAAATTTATATACTCTGTCATTGCTTTGTCCCCACCTCACCATTGCCTATATCTTCACAGGTGATTTTCTGCCATTGCCTGTGTCTTCACAGGTGATTTTCTGCCATTACCTGTGTCTTCATAGGTGATTTTCTGCCATTACCTGTGTCTTCACAGGTGATTTTCTGCCATTGCCTGTGTCTTCACAGGTGATTTTCTGCCATTGCCTGTGTCTTCACAGGTGATTTTCTGCCATTGCCTGTGTCTTCACAGGTAATTTAGTAATCACTTACGCTCAAATCTTCACTTTCTTATAGATATCTTCTATTACTATCTCACAATTTCCGATTTTTATTTTCTCAGATTGACTTTTAAAAATTCTAAGCAACCACTCATTTTCGTTATTTCTAAGGTAAGTAGAGACATCAAAGCTTTCGCTGTTGATTAAGACATACTGTTGTAAGCTAGGCAAAGTCAGATAACACCTCATTTTTTCACCTCTATCATAATCAGCCGTACTTTTGGATAAGACTTCTATCACGACACTTGGATTGAGCAAAACATCTAAGCCTTGTTTTTTATCGCTATTTAACTTTACTTCTTCACAGACAATCATCACATCAGGATAAGCAAATGACTCACAATCAGGAAATTTTAGAAGCATATCGCTTGGAAACACTCTACAGTTAGTGTCCCATAAACATTCATTGAGTAAATAAATGAGATTAGAAACAATTAAGTTATGAGCCAATTGAGCACCTGATATCGCAATGACTTCTCCTGCTCGGTATTCACTTTTAATATCTGCTTTTGCTTCTTTTTCAAGATACTCTTCTGTACTTATTTTGATGATTGTTTGCATGCTTTGTGTTGATTAAGAGTTTATTGCCATTATCTGTTTACTGAAAGAGATATACAACAACCTATTGCTTCAACAGTAAATATACAATTTTATTGGCATTTAGCATAAAGATAAATAAACTAAAGAAGGCACAAGGCGGTTTTAGAAAATAGCCATAACTTTGAATTATTATCTATGTCCTTATGGGCAACTTTCACCAAAAAAATCAAGAAAATGCGTAGAAAATACTGGTTAATGCTTTTAGGAATACTTACTTTTTTGAGTATTATTATTTATAATCTATCTGATACCCAAATCAAAGAAGAAAGTACTGAAAGCTATTTGCCCAAAATAGAAAAAGAAAGAACTACTAAAGACAATCTATTCAAAGCTACCAGTGATTCTCCTTTAAGAGAAGAGCAAAAGAAAAAGTTTGAAGGATTGGCTTATTTCCCTGTAAATGAAGAGTTTAAAGTAAGTGCTTCTCTAGAAACGATTAACCCACAAGAGGCTCTCAGACTGCCTCTGAGTGATGGAAATGAAGAGATTTACCTCAAATATGCTTGGGCAGATTTTACATTAAAAGGGCAAAAACTGCGTGCTTTGCTTCTCAAAAAATCTAAACAAGACCCTCGTTTATTTCTAATCTTTACAGACATGACCAGTAGCAAAGAAACTTATGGAGGTGGCCGTTACTTGGATATTCCCCATAAAAGAAATGAAATGAAAATCACCTTAGATTTTAACAAAGCCTATAATCCTTATTGTACTTATAATCCTGACTATGCCTGTCCCTTGCCTCTTGCCGAGAATGACCTACAGGTTGAAATCTTGGCAGGTGAGAAGAATTTTAAGAAGTAAGGGATTGAAGTGTTGATTTAGCGAAGGGTTGAAGATTGAAGGAATAATTTAGCGAAGGGTTGAAGGATTTATAATCTAATAACCTAATCCCCCAATCTCTAGCACTTACTCAATCTTTAATTTTTTGCGAATGCGTGGAGGTATTCCATCTTTATGTATTGTAAAAGAAGAAGTTTTTAGCAAAAGATAAGGAAGAGACATATATAAATATCCACCCAATGAATTTGTATCTGTCCCCCAAGAGTTTTTGATATAATAATAGGTCTTTTTATCATTTCCTTTAGCTTTGCCGATGATGTGCATCACGTGGTCTATTTTGGTAGAAGTATCTGCAAATGCCTGTTGCCGAGTCTCTTGTGTGATTTTAGAGAGAGAAGCAGACAAGTAAGCTATGCCATTTTCGTACTCAAAAGTTGTTTCGCTGACATCTCCATTCCAAGCCAGAGAGTAACCATTTTTGAGAGCATAGTCTATGGTTTCTTGCCATTCATCTATAGGAAGGTTTTGATATTTTTCGTGTAGCCAATTAAAAGGGTCTTCTAGCACAAAACCTTGATAAAAAGGATGATGATCATAGGAAGTGATTGTGATATAATCCTCAGCTTTTACTTTTAGGTAGTCTTGTGCAAAGGTCTTTGGAGTATATTCTTTTCCTTTATAAGAAAAACTCTGAGGTACTTCTCCCAAAAACTTATCAAACGCTTGGCAATAATCGCCCATATCTCTTGAAGTGATACCAGTAGCTTCTTCTTGAAGTAGTTGCTCTGTTTTATATTTTACCAATGTATCTAACTCGGGATGATAATGTTTGGTGTAGTATGCCAAGCCCGAATAGGCTTCTTCTGTTATTATGCCATTTTCTGTGATTACCTTAAGTACATCATGCACCTGTCCACCAGGGGTAAAGTAATTATCTCCTTTTCGTTTGAGGTATTCATTGATTTTATTGAAATAAGACTGACGAGCCACAAACATCTCTGATAAATTGATGCTATCTTGTTGTATGCGTATGATTTCACTTTCTAAAAAAGATAAAGAAGCAAAACTCCAGCAAGTCCCTGAGTAGTATTGATCTTTGACAGGAGTATGTGCAATGATTTGCTCATTTTGCCAAGTGGTTGGAAGCGTAGAAACAGGGTTGTCCTGTGCTGTAAGCGTATGACTTACTAGATAGGCGAAGAGTAATATCCAAATCTTTTTCATCGTGAGGTAATAATCTTTATTTCAATAGTTTGTAATATGAGATTTCACGATAAAAATGACTTCTTTGTTTCAAATTTTAATCTTATGGTATTTAGAGGGAAAGATTTTTTAGGAAGAGCGTAAGTGAGGAGTATAGAAGTAAGTGAGGAGTGATGAATTTGTAATAATCTAATAATGAAGATTTTACTCAATTCAAATGAGTACTTTATCCTGAAACTATTCCTAAACCCATTAAAAAAAAAGGGACTGTACAGTCCCTTTTTAAGTATAAATATCAGTTGGTTAAAATCTAACTTAACCGATTTCAATTCTTTTAAAGCCTTTGATATTTAAGTTAGCACTTACATCTTTCAATAATTGAGCGATGCTTTTAGAGTTATCTTTTACAAAGTCTTGGTGTAATAAGGTATTATCTTTATAAAATTTCTTTAACTTACCTTCAGCTATTTTCTCAAGAATATTAGCAGGTTTACCTTCTTGAAGAGCTTGCTCCTTACCAATTTCTAACTCACGGTCTTTGATTTCTTGAGGTACATCATTTTCGTCAAGAGCTACGGGTTTCATTGCAGCGATTTGCATCGTAATGTCTTTGCCTAAAGTACTTACATCATTCGACTCTATGCCGTTCATACCTAGCAGCACACCTAATTTTTTATTAGAGTGAAGGTAAGTAGCTACGTGTTCAGCTTTCATAGTCTCATAAGCAGTAATTTCGATTTTCTCGCCGATTTTACCCATAAAATCAGTAATATAATCTATAAGAGGTCTTCCTTCTACATCTTGTGCAAGGAGAGCTTCTGTATCAGCAGGTTGATTTTTTACTGCTGCGTCTAGTACTGTATCTGCCAATTTCACGAATTCTTCGTTTTTGGCTACGAAATCAGTTTCACAGTT
>JBBRUH010000464.1:0-4289 GCA_038248005.1 Cytophagales bacterium
TTAATTTTGACTATCTACTTGAATACAATATCTAATATCCTTGATATAAACTTTTGAAAGTCTGTATCAAGGATTTTTTTATAATAAAATGTAGAGGTGCAAGCGAAGACGCTTGCACCAGTATTTTCCTCGTTTAAGTGTCTTCGTTTGAACGGTATTATTAGTGTAAAAACATCTAATAATTTCTATTTTATAATAAAATACCAAGAAAGACTACATACGAGCTTTCCAAGGAATCTCTTCTACCTCTAGTTCTTGGTGCATCTGACGGCACAGTACAAAAAGGTAATCAGATAAGCGATTAAGGTATTTAATCACTAACTCTGCCACAAATGAATCATTTTGGAGGGCAATACAGCCACGCTCAGCTCTTCGGCAAACTGTCCTAGCGATGTGTCCAAACGAAATAGAAGTATGTCCACCTGGCAAGATAAAATTACGCATCATAGGCAGTGTATCATTCATTTTATCTATTTCATTTTCTAATAGTTCTACATCACTTTCGTGTAAATCTGGAATCTTCAGTTGAGATTTATCAGGGTCAGCAGCCAGCGAAGAACCAATGGTAAACAAACGGTCTTGAATTTCTTTGAGTAAATCTCGGCGTTTTTCATTCACTTCTTGGTCACGTAGAAGTCCTATGTGAGAGTTAAGTTCATCTACATTGCCATAAGCATCTATTCTGAGGTCTGCCTTGGAGAGGCGTGTGCCTCCTATGAGAGAAGTTTGTCCTTGATCGCCTGTTTTGGTGTATATTTTCATAGGATTTTTAGAAATATAATATTAGGGATAACTTTAAGTCTATTGTATCAAACTCTCAAACCCTCAAAAGGGTTAAAAAAATATAAATTTACTTCTTTAACAGTATCAGTGTCAAATAACGGTGTTATAACTTATCTCTTAATAAGGTTTTAGAAAACTATTCATACTGTACTTGAATCGTAATCTGAGACTGTCTTCCTTGGTCATCCGTGCAACCTATTTTCATCAAACCTAGCTCAGGAGTAAAGAAGATAGCTTGATTGGGACGAGTCACTTTATAAAATTTTTCATTGAGATACCAGTAAATTTTCCTTACCTCCTGGGCAGCTTTGCATTGCAATTGCATTTGAGGAGGATCTTCACGGTCTATGATGTATTGCTTATCAGCCGAAGGAGAGGTGATTTTAGGGGCTTCTTCTTGGTTATCTATCAAGCGAGTGCAGGCTGATGAGTGAGGAGGAATCCTATCGTGAGTAATTCCTGTAAGCTGATAAAAAGCGGAAAGCTCCACCGAAAGATTGGGATACATTGCTTTTCGGTAGCCTTTGTTGGGCAGACATGCAAGGCAGTAAGACTCAGAGGCATTTTCAGAAATGAAAACTTCACGCAAATGCTCACAACGCTTAGAAGGTGAAATCAAAGGAAGATAACTATCTACAACTTGATTTTTACAAAAGCTATTGGGAGGAAGTCCTGTTTCGGAGCAAACCCAGCGAACTTGCAAAGACTTAGGAGCTCTAAACCAGTTTTTGGGAGAATTATAATCTAGTGTATTAAAAATCTCAAAAAGTAAAGGAGTAGCAATTTCTCCACCTACCAAATGATTGACCCCTTCACCCGAAAAATTACCTATCCAGACACCCACAGTATAATGTTCATTGTAGCCAATGCTCCAAGCATCTCGCCTTCCAAAAGAAGTTCCCGTTTTCCAAGCTACACGAGGCACTCTAAAAGTATTCTCAAAAGCATTGGGCAAATCAGGGCGTTGGGCTTGGGTTAAAATATTGGTAATCACATAAGTAGCTGCTTCTGAGAGGAGGGAGGTATTTTCATTTTTATCAGATTTTGTAGCTGTTTTGAAGTATTGCAAAGTAGAATACTTACCCCGATGAGCAAAAGAAGCATACATTCCCACCAGATTTTCAAGGGTAACTCCACAACCACCCAAGACAAGCGAAAGTCCTAGTTTTTTTTGATCAAGACTGATTTGTCTAAAATTGGCTTTTTTGAGTTTACTGATAAAGCTATTTAAGCCGATTTCTTGCAAAATCTTGACAGCAGGGATATTAAGCGAGCGAGCAAGGGCTTCTTCGGCAGTTACCTTTCCTATAAAATTTCTAGAAAAATTCTCTGGCTCAAAGCCATTAAAGTCTATAGGTACATCAGCCAAGATAGTTTTGGCAGTAAGCATTCCTTTGTCGAAAGCCAAACCATAAGCAAGTGGCTTCAAAGTGCTTCCAGGAGAGCGTATGGCTTGAATGCCATCTACTTCCCCTGCATTTTTTTTATCTGTAAAGTCAGGAGAACCTATGTAAGCCTCCACTGCATGTGTACGGTTGTTAATCACTAGCACAGCGGCATTGTAAATATTAAGATGAGCTAAACGCCTCACATAATTTTGTGTTAATTGCTGTACTTTCTCTTGTTTTTCTAGATGTAGATGCGTAAAAATAGGATTTTGGTCTGGGTACAAACTCCTCAGATAATTACAAAAATGAGGAGCTTTTTGGGGGGCTTCTTGTCTTGTAGCATTTAAGATTTCAGCTTTTGCATTCCTAATGGCTTTCTTGGGGAAAACGCCTTCTTTCACAAATCTAGCGAGCCATTTATCTCGCTCTCTCTGAATCAAATCATTGTTTTTGCCTATCACCAGAGAAGTAGGGCGGTTAGGAATAATGGTCAAAGTAACAATCTCCGCAAGGCTTAGTTTTTGGGGCATTTTATCAAAGTAAAGCAAAGAAGCCGATTTGATGCCCTCCACATTGCCACCATAAGGCACTAAATTAAAATAAAGCTGTAAGATTTCCTCTTTAGTATAATACCACTCAAGCTGAAAAGCTCTAAACATCTCCCAAAATTTATTGAGATAAGTCCGAGATTTGGGTTCGAGCAGACGTACTACTTGCATCGTGATAGTAGATGCACCAGAAGTAGTCCGCATCTGGAAGAGATTATTAAAAAATGCCCTTCCAATAGAAACAGGGTTTATACCAAGGTGATAATAAAAATACTTATCTTCTTTATAAATGAGTGTTTTTTTGAGCTGAGGAATGATTTCGTGAAGTTCGGTTTTGAGTCGCCACTTATCATCTTTGGTGAGATAGGCGTGGATGAGGGTAGAGTCTTTGTCAAGGATAATTTGTGAATATTCTGCCTGTAATTTGAGAGGGTAAGCCCAGTTAAAGCAAAAAAACAATACAATACAGCCAAATATCAACTTACCCATAGCCCATAAACTACGAGTACTAAATAGCCAATCTACCCAATCAGTGAGCCAAACAGGGGAGCGAGTATAGAGCCAATGAAGAAATATAAGGAATTGGATTCGCAAATTTTTGAGGTGTTTATAGCTTCATTTGTTTACTTATTTCTTGTGCAACACAAATATAACAATAAAGTACTGAAGATTCCTTGCTCTTTTTCGGTTTTGAATAACTCTTTTATAGCAGAAAATATATTTTGTTATTCATTTTCTAGCTTCTTTTCAACTGTTCTTGTCTTTATAGACCATTGGAAAACTTTTTGTGAATTTGCCTAATCTCTTCATCTTGATATGTATTTAGGACAGTCAGTCAGTAAATAATCAAAGTGTTGTAAAGACTTTCGCCTACAGCTGAAATTAGAGGCTTCGAGACAGATGAGCACAAGCCGTGCTTTGCAATGTTTGAGTTAGGTAAGCAGAATCTTCTACTTTTCTAGTGATTTAAAAACAGTACTTAGCCTATTTAGTGCTTGGTACTCAGAAATGACTGTTGAGAAGTTAATAAAGGAATAAGCCTTTGTGTATGGTCATTTTGACATCAACTTAAACCCTAAGGGTCTTGTAGTGAGGTCATTTGATAATTAATAGTCATGAGAATTTAGTTAAAAATCCTATAAGGTTTTCAAAACCTTATAGGATTCGATAAACCCTTAGGATTTGTGTTATTTTAAGGAATAGTACTAAAATATGGCTTCAAATGAAGACTTAGTAAGCATTTTTAGATGCTAATAAAAAATAGTGTACCAATACATCAATCCTTATTTAGTGGAGAGGTACAGCAAAATTATAAATCAAAAGTGAATACTATTTTGCTACTTAGTTAAAAATCCTATAAGGTTTTCAAAACCTTATAGGATTCGATAAACCCTTAGGATTTGTATTATTTTGAGGAATAGCACTAAAATATGGCTTCAGATGAAGACTTCATAGCTATTTCTTAATACTAATCAAAAATAGTGTACCAATACATCAATCCTTATTTAGTGGAGAGGTACAGCAAAATTATAAATCAAAAGTGAATACTATTTTGCTACTTAGTTAAAAA
>JBBRUH010000465.1:0-4258 GCA_038248005.1 Cytophagales bacterium
TTTCCAAATATACTTTATGACTTTTAGAAACCTGAAATAAAGTATTAAAAGTTTTACATTCTTGCAAGATTTGGTTTTTATTACACTACTGATTAACATTGTAATTCATATCTCATTGAAGTATTAAGTAGGCTAGGTAAATACCACTTTTCTTTTCATATTCGTCTTTTTCTGATGAGACAATTTCCAAGAATTCTTAGATTACCTATTACTTTTGCATTAGAGATTTTGTGTACTCAGATGTTGTCATCAACTTTATAAAAGTAAAATATAATGAAAAAAATAGCCTTATTCAACCATAAAGAAGGAGTAAGTAAAACAATAATTGCATTCAACCTTGGTTGGGTTCTTACAAAAAGTAATAATAAGAGGGTATTGTTAGTTGATGCTGATTCACAATGTAATTTAACACTACAAGCATTAGGCTACAATAATCATCAATATTTTTACGAAAAAAATGGTGAAAATAATATCAAAAGTGCTTTAGAATCTGTATTTAAATCAAGATTAGTTGAAGGGGTAGAATGTATTCAATTAAAGGAAAATCCAAATCTTTTTTTATTACCAGGGCATTTAGATTTAGCTGAATATGAAACCGTCCTTGGAACTCCACCTCAATTATCTAACACTTCAGAAGCAGTAAAGAATTTTGCTGGAGTTTTTAATTTTTTGATAAAAAAAACAGCAGAAAAATATAATATTGATATTGTCATCATTGACATGAGTCCAAGTTTAAGTACTTTGAATAAAAACATTTTAATAAGTTCTGATTATTTCATCATCCCAAGTTCACCCGATTATTTTTCAATGCTTGCTATTAAATCATTGTCAAGAATTTTACCTCAATGGGGAGAGTGGGCAAAAGAGACTCGTAATGTTCTTCAAGATATTGATTACCCATTACCAACCAAAACACCTCAATTTCTAGGTTATACAATTAACAATTTTAACCTTGGTCGGGAAAAACCAACTTATTCCCTCGAGGTAATTATGAATATGATTAGTAGAGAGATAAGGAATAGCTTATTACCAAGTCTGCACCAAGAAGAAATGAGATTATCAGAGGCGAAGTATAGAAAGGTAGTCTTACTAAATCAAAGAATGAAAGTTCGTGAGGATATAGATAATTATTGCCTTGCTGAAATTTCTGATTTTAAAGGACTAATTCTTGAATCAAATAAAAAATCTATCCCAATATTTGAATTATCTCAAGCAGATATGTCTGAAAATAAAAGGGAAAAACTTAATCTGTTTAATACTCTGTTCACAGTCATTAGTGAAAAAATATTAAATTTGATAGATGTTGAGTAATCTCAAAATATATTTGATTTGACTTTGATAATAAAATAGTTGCTTTCAAAGATACTCTCCTATTCAAAGACCTCATAGGCAAGAAAATCAAAGTAATGGGCAAAATAACTGACTACAAGAGCAAAGTCAAGCATCAAATTATCTTGAATGACCATAAACAAGTGGAATTAGTAGAGTAATTAACCCTAAATAGTAGCGTTTTAGCAAATTAGCCTGCCATTTATCCAAAAAACAAGAAAATAAATCAGAAAAATCAGTAAAATAAAGCCATTTGATAGGGTTTCTCTATCATTTAGTGGGTATAATGCCTGTGTAATCAGCTTGTAAAGTACTTGTAATGATGTGTAATCAGGTTGTAACGAGGTTGTAAGCAACTGTAACGATGTGTAATCATACTGTAACGAGGTTGTAATCAGGTTGTAATCAGCTTGTAAAGTACTTGTAATGATGGGTAAAAGCTTTTTTAATGTTCTGATGTCCTTTTTTACTGGATAAAGCATTAAGATTTAAAAATTAATCAGGAACTACTTACCCATCAATGAATGTATAGATAATGAGCCTTAAAAGCGGAAATAAGTCGGAAAATAACCATCTAACCTAAATCAAACATACTATGGAAACCCTAGATTCTCCTACATTTAGCCAAGTACGCACCTGCGAAGGATGTGGTGAGCCTATGCAAGCCCTCAGAAGTGATAAGCGATTCCACAGCGATAAATGTCGTAAGCACTATAACAAGTACATCAAACCCTATCTGTCTCAATCGGAAGGTACAACCAATACTACTGAAAGACCTATTGAAAGACCTATACAGTTAAAACGGAATAGTGAGGAAATAGCAGAAACCAAAGCACTCTATCTAGCCCATCAGCGAACCTTGTACCTTGGCAAATATGAAATAGAGCAACAAAAGAAGTTAGCCCTAGTAGAAGCTCAGACTCAGGAGCAGTACAAACTAGTACAAGAGCTGTTGGATATGGAGCTAGTTTTAGACTATATCACAGAGCAAGCTAATAAGAAAGCGGAAGAAGCACGGAATCAAGAAGCCCTAATACGGAAAAAGCAATTTGAAGAGCAAAAACAAAAGGCAATAGAGTTATTCATCAGTCGTATCGTTGAGCGAATATTTGGTAAAAAATAATACCTTACCCCTCATTGTCGGGGAGTAAGGCATTATCTAATCCTCTTTCCAGAGTTGGGCTTCTATGTGAGCCAGTTTCTGATATACTTGCCTACTCTCCTGCAAATCATCAAATTGTAATTGAGTAGGCTTTTTGATATGCTCTAATCTTTCAATTCTTTCTAATAATCCGAGCATCATAGATTGAATCTCACTGAGCGAGAATCCAAAATAATTGAATCCTATTCTATTTTGTGTTTCCATAAATTCTCTGTTTAACCTCTGACATCTGGTCGACATTTAGCTTGTGTCTGCTCATCAAAATCCTAAAATCTATTGTGCCATTCTGATAGTCAGTGTAAGCATTCTCTTGCCTTTGTTTGGTAGTCAGTAAGTAAGTTTTCTTAGTAGTTTTTTTGAGTTTTACTGACTGAGTATTTTCTCTGTCAGTTGGCAAATCCGCCTGATTTTCGGGCTTACTGACTAAGCCACTGACTGTGTTATCAAAAGTATTACTGACTATACCCAACTGCCCACTGACTGCGTTCACTGACTGCACAGGATTCGTACTAACTAAGGATAGAAAGTTGCTTATTTGTGTAGTGAGTGTTTCAGTAGGCAAGGTATCAAAGATAGTGCTTTCATTTGAAGTACAATAAGCAAAGAAGACCAAAAACCACAGGCATAACAAGATACTAAACTCAATACCGATGGAGAGCCAAAACCAAAACTCTATTTCAAAGCCAGTCTTTTGTTGGATAGATGATAACTCCAAACTTGCTAAACTTTCAAGGCTTTTCAGGGCATTAGTTTTATCGTTCAATAAATTATCTATTCTCGTTTGATAAGATGTTAGGCTATTAGCCACTGCCTTATCATTGATATTTATTTTGCCTTGCCAACTAACAGAGTTTTTGAAATCATCTAAGGCTTTACGTTCCGTTGCTATCTGATTATCAAAGTAAGACCTGATACTATCTGTTTTATGATTGATAGTAGTTTGATGAGTGCTGGTCTTAGTATCTAGTTGCTTATAAATCTCTTTTGCACCATTGACTGATAGGAAGACTGATAGACCAAAAAAGGCGAGGGCAAACAGAGCAAGCACAAAAGATAATCCATTGGCTCGGATATAAGTCCGCTTAAAAGCAAGTGTACTTAGCTCACCTTTAATCAACTCAATCCCTACTAGCAGGACTAAGGCAAGTACCACAGCAACATATAGATTGAGATATGCTCCAAACTGATAATAAAGAAACCCAAAGCCAGTAACGATGCTAAAGACTGAGAGGCAAGGGCGTAAAAATGAAACCAGTTGTTTGAGTTTCAAAAACTCATACACAAATGGCTTCACTTCAAAGGTTTCATTGGCTTTTTCAATTTCGGAGTGTAAGCCTTTTTTCTGTAACTCCGTTTCGTAGATTTTTCTTAGATTTTGCATTATTTTGAGGGTAAAAGTTGTAAGATTTGTCCCTTAAAGAATGCTATTAGATGAGTTTTGGTTTATAACTAATTGATTACTAGACTATTATTTCTTAATATTACTTTCATCTGGCAAAAGTGCCAAAAAAAAGCTTAAAATAAAATGCTTGAGTGTTTCAATCATTCTGAGCCTGCGAAGAATCTTAACCCAGTAATTTTGAAAGTTCCCTCACTATGTATCGGGATGACAATAAGGGTTTTGAATTGATACCTTCGTTACTCTGACACTTACTAAGGGGATGGCTATTTATGAAGTATCAAAACTAACGGGGCATAAAGGTATTCAGATGACCATGCACTATGCTAAAACTATAGATGCTAAAAAAG
Organism: Cytophagales bacterium; assembly: GCA_038248005.1. GTDB lineage: Bacteria > Bacteroidota > Bacteroidia > Cytophagales > Microscillaceae > JAABSX01. Next base: position 4,241 of record JBBRUH010000465.1, read on the forward strand.
AAATAGCGATAAATAAAA
>JBBRUH010000466.1:0-4229 GCA_038248005.1 Cytophagales bacterium
ACATGATTAACAGAACGGGCTACACCCATATTTTCGTGGTCATCTATGATAATTCTTTGGTCTTGTAATTGGTGTTTTTTAATAATTTCTAGGGTATTATCTTTTGAGCCATCATTGATGATAATCAGTTCAAAATGTGGGTAAGTCTGTGTCAATATACTTTTAATAGCTTCTAAAATGTATTTTTCCGCATTATATGCTGACATGATGATAGATACAAATTTGGACATGGTTGGTGATTTTTAATTGGTAGAAAAAAACAGTAAAGTAAAAATAGTAAAAAGTTGAATAATTATTAAAATAAAAAAATAATCTTACATTTCGGTAATAATTTCTATTGATAAAAAGAATTTAAGTATCTGATATTCAATAACTTAAACTAATAAATACCGTTCAAGCGAAGACGCTTGAACGAGGTGAAGTTAAGCGAAGACGCTTAAACGAGGTAAATAGCTAGTGCAAGCCGAGAGGCTTGCACTAGCTATTTACCCATAAAATCGTAATAATGTTTAATATAGCATTCTTAAAAAAAAGAAATTAGATAAAAACAAGGTAAGATTTTATTTATATCTTAAAAATATGTTTTTAATTTTAATTATCAATATATTTTTTACCGAAATATGAGATGATATGTTTAGTAAATATTATTTCTATTTTATTTATTGAGATAAGAGCGTCTTCGCTTGAATGATATTATTATTAAATAACAAGATAGTAATAATCTTTAGTAGTTTTTCCAAAGTTTGGATAATTTATTTAAAGATACAGAAGGCGAATACCAAAAAGATTTAATTAGAAAGTAAAATAATTTAAAATATTTTTTTTGTGCATAAGAAACGGTAGCTGCTTTATAGTAGATGAAAGCATAACTTCTTAATCTCCATTTGGGAGATTTTGTGAGTTGTTCTTTAAAATCATCAAAATTAGGCTCTTCATGTCCGTCTTGACGTTGTTTGGCAGCTTCCCCCACCCATGCACTGGCTACCAAACTTGTAAACTGCTTGTCTAGTTCTGATGCCATCACAGAAGAACCATGTACTCTATATTTCATCAAAAACTTATCTTGAACCACTAGCACAGAGCCTTGTTCTGCCATTCTTGTAAAAAGATCCTTATCTTCTGCAATGGGTAAGATTCTGTATCCTCCCACCCTGAGAATATCTTCTTTGCGACATACAAAACCTGTGTGTGATACTAGCACAATATGATCTCTTTGAAAAGTTTCTTTAAAATTTTTTTCAGATTCATACCCACTGTATTTTTGTTTACCTATTGTATTCCCATTTTCATCTATAAAATAACAATGACAGCTTGACATCCCTATCTTCGGATGAGTATTCATGAAATTAACCTGCTCTTCTATGCGATGATTAAGCATGATATCATCCGCATCAAATCTTATAATCAAATCTCCCTTGGCTTCTTCCAAGCCTTTATTAAGTGAGGCTGCTAAGCCTATATTATCATGACTAATCAATTTGATTCTATCATCTTTTGCTTGATAGTCTTGTATGATTTCGAGCGTTTTATCTGTTGAACCATCGTTGATGATGATAAACTCAAAATCTCTATAGGTCTGTTCTAAGACACTCTCTATTGCCTCTGCAAGATACATTTCGGTATTGTAGGCTGACATTATTACGGATACTAATTGGATCATGACACTTTTAATGATTTAATTCTTGGCAGCGAATTTTAGTTTTTGATAATATTACGGTATTGTTCAGTCATAAATTTTACTTTCTCAGGCCAAACCTGAGTTTTGGCATACTCAAAACCTGCCTGACTCATCTCTTTCCTTCGCTTAGGCTGATGATAGAGTGTTTCTATGGCTTCTGCCAGTTCTTTGACAGTTTTTTCAGGTGTTTCTACGGATACCTTAATAGCAGCCTCTTCTGGCACAAAATCTCTAGCCCCTTGGTGATTAAGTGCTACTATAGGCAAGCCACATGCCATGGCTTCTAAAAGTTGTACTCCAAAAGAATCACGCAAACTATTAAATAAAAACAAATCATGAGTCAGATATGCCTCTCTGACCTCTTCCCATGAGATTCGCCCTAACCAATTGACTCGATCTTCTAAACCAAACTCCTTAATCCAGCCTTCTAGCTTATCTGCCACAGGCCCGTCTCCTGCGATAGTGAGCTCAAAAGGGATTGATTTATCTACTTGGGCAAGTGCTTCTAGGCTAAGTGAAAGTGCTTTACGTGCATAAAATCTACCCACCCATAGTATTTTAAATTTTCCTCCCTCAGGTTTTTCAGGGACTGATTCAGGATAAAAAGAGGGTGGCAAAGTAGCACTTAAAAGATACTTAACTTTTTTAGCTCCTAGTTTTTGTGCCATTTCGTAGGTTTCACGGTTATAAGCTAATATTAGGCGAGCATTGCGAAGTGCTTTTTTGGTATCAGGATTAAAGGTGATGAGTGCATCACTTACTAATTTCCTAAAGACTTCTTGTCGCCACCATTTACCAAAATACTTTTTAAAGGCAGGATTAGAAAACTGCCCTCCCCCGAGAGGTCCAAAGAAAAAAGGTTTTTTGAGCCTCCACATTGCCGAACCCATCTGTATAGATCCATAACTCACATGGTGTACTAGGTCAAAGTTTATCTCTTTGTCAAGCTTTTTGGCTACTTTATAAGCCGTTCTCTGCCAGTAAATATAATTAAAATAAACTCCTGCTTGGTTTACATAAGTTTTATTTACCCAATTAGGCACATGTACAAATACAAATTTGAGCTTAGGTTGTTTTTTTTCAGCAAGGTATTTTTCAATATCTGCCTGCCCTCTTGGTGTAGTCATGCACCAGACCTCATGCCCTGCTTCTGCTAGATGCCAAGCCCAGTTCCAGCCATGACCATATTCAGAGCCTTTGTAAGGGTTGCAACCGTATGCCGAAAGTAGTATTTTCATGATTAATTCTATTTTTTATGAGCAATATATTACTGCCTTTTTTCAGAAGCACTGTTTATTAAGTAGATGATCAACATTAGTTTGCATTTTGGTATTCTATTAAAAAACTGATTATCCGTATTTTAATAGAATAACTCATCACTCATCATTTATAACTCATCACTTATTTGATGAAATACCCAACCAAACGCCTTGTATATCCCTCTAAAAGATGTGTAGGCATTAGATAAGGTGGACAGTATCTGAGGGTAAATTTAGTGAAATTACGAAGGTTTCCTCCTCCTCTGATTCCAAATAAATGATCATAATATTTTTTAAGGCTTTTCTTCTTGCGGTTTTGTTTATCACCACTTGCCTCGGGATAAGTGTAAAGCTTTGCATCATAATTACAATAGCATTTAAAGCCACTAGCATGGGCTTTATAGGTAAAGTCAAAATCAGCATAGTAATGAGGGAAGCCTACTTCATCAAACAATCCAATCTTCTCAAATACTGCCTTCGGGATGAGGCATCCCCTTCCTGGATGATGCGTAACTTGATGGAGTCCTGATCTTTGGTTTTTGGGTACCTGAGGCAATACATGTTCCATGGCTTTCATGGGTTTCCAAAGCATTTTTTCTCCTCCAAAGATAGGTTCTTTAGTATTCCAATTATGCTCAAGAGAGCCTAGCACAGCATCAGGACTTGCATGACGCATCATGTTCTCGAGATAGTCATCGGGTGCTATAGTATCGTTGTTGAGGGTCATGACATAGTCTGCACCTTGCTCAAGAGCATAAGCAATGCCCATATTGGTAGCAGCAGTCCAAAAAAGATTGCCATCCCCTGTGAGTACGATGACTTCTGGAAAATCTTGGGCAAGCATCTCAGCCGTGCCATCTGTAGAGCCGTCATCTATGATAATGGTCTTAAAATCTTGGTAAGTCTGTTTGCGTAAAGTAAGCAAACATTCTTCTGTAAAATGCTTTCTGTTGAATACAGGGATAACGATGTATAACATACTTTAGTCTCCTAATTAAATTCTATACACTCTATTGAAAGTGAATTTAAATATTGATTATTTTTTGATAAATCTCAAAAGTCTTTTTAATAATATCATCTGGATTATGTCGCTTTCTTACAGTTTCTCTACTATTATTAGATATGGTCTCCCAGAGTTCTTTATTTTCTCTCAGCTCAATGATTTTTGAAGCTATGTTTTCTGGTTTTAGGCTTACTAACAAGCCTGTAACTCTATCCTCAATCAAAGAGTTAAGTCCCCCTACATCACTTGCAATGGTAGGTAGTCCTGATACTTGTGCTTCACAGACAGA
>JBBRUH010000467.1:0-4222 GCA_038248005.1 Cytophagales bacterium
AACTCATAATTAATAACTTATATCTCATAACTTACTTAGGGTCTGCAAAATTATTTTTTAACGTATTTTTTGATTTTTTTATCTCCAATCCAGACGACTTCACTGGTTTGTATGTCAGTAAGTTCTAAATTTACTTGATAAAATACGATGCTTTTTTTGCCATCTTTATCCACAATAGAGTTGATATTACCAAAAACCATATAATCTGCTCCTAGTTCACGTCCCCATTTTTTTTGAGTTTCAGGAGAGGCAAATTCTTGTTGGTCAGCACGTTCTTCACGAATTTTTTCTCTAAATTCCTTATTCTGTACCACTCTGATGCGGTTAGATTTGATAAACTCACGCTCTATATCTTTGATAAAAGTCTCTGAATCTATGTGTTCATGGCTTTTATTGGCAATCAAACCTACAATCACTACTGGGCGTTTGCTGTTGAGGTCGTTGAGTTCTTGGTTTCTGAGCCAGTTGCTTGCGAGGGCATCTTGAGACATCTCTTCTGCTACTAAGCGAGAGTCGGTGTCATTCCAACGTCCGCTTAAATCCACTACTTCTGTGGGTTCTATGCGGGTTACGTTTTTGGTACAAGCTCCTAAGATGATGATAGATAGTATAGAGATGGTTAATAAATTTGTAAGATTTTTCATGATTTATGATTTGGATGTAATGTTCAATTTAAATTGACTCAATAAAAAACAATTCTTTTCGTTGCCATGTTCAATTTTACGAAATGTATCCTTGAGTGTTAGGATACTCTATATGATTAACATGTCTTTTACAGGCTTCTGATTATAATTTAAACGGATAGAATATTCTTTTTCCAAGTGAAATTTTGGATATTTGTAGGAGACAGAAATCCTGAAAATTTAAAAATATGGCTTATTATTATAAATTAGGGAAAATACCCCCTAAACGACATACACAATTTAGACAACCTGATGACTCTCTCTACAAAGAAGAACTTGTAAGTTCACAAGGCTTTAGCGGGATTTACTCTAACCTCTATCATATCTATACGCCTACAGTAGTCAAATCTATAGAGCAGCCTATGCCTATCTCTGTGAAGACTGTGAAGGAGTATGCTATGAAGCAGACGCACCTTAACACCTCTAAATTAGGGCATACAGGAGAAGATTTTTGGGAGGCTCGCAAAATACTTTTGGTCAATAGTGATGTAGCTATAGGTGTTTGTAACCTTCCTAAGGAAGCTAAGATGGATTATTTCTATAAAAATGCAGAAGCCGATGAGCTTTTTTATGTGCATGATGGTGAGGGATATTTATACTCTCAGTTTGGAAAACTACATATCAAAAAAGGCGATTATGTAGTGATTCCACGCACTACGATTTATCGCTTAGAGTGGATAGAGGATATTCGCTTGCTCGTAATAGAATCTTTTAGCCCGATAGAAACCGTCAAGCGTTACCGCAATCAATTAGGACAATTACTAGAGCATTCTCCTTATTGTGAGCGTGATATTCACCCACCTCAGGAGCTAGTAACCGAAGAAGCAAAAGGAGAGTACCTTATCAAAATCAAAAAACAAGGCTTCTTACATCAATATGTCTATGCACATAGCCCTATGGATTTGGTAGGATGGGATGGCTTTTTGTATCCTTATACCTTCTCTATTTATGATTTTGAGCCTATTACGGGCAGAATACATCAGCCGCCACCTGTACATCAGACTTTTCAGGCACATAATTTTGTGGTGTGTTCTTTTGTGCCACGCTTGTTTGATTATCACCCATTGTCTATTCCTGCACCTTATAATCACTCCAATATTGATTCAGATGAGGTATTGTTTTATGCAGAAGGTGAGTTTATGAGCCGCAAGGGCATAGATAGAGGTTCATTTACTTTACATCCTGGGGGGTTACCTCATGGGCCGCACCCTGGCACCGTAGAGAAAAGCATAGGGGCAAAATCTACCGAAGAATATGCAGTGATGATAGACCCTTTCCGTCCTTTATCACTTACGCAAGATGCTCTTGAGTTTTTGGATGAAAATTATCCGATGAGCTGGACAGAGTAACTTAGTGAGAGATGAGTGATGAATTTGTAATAAACTGATAATAAGTTACTTACACACACTAAATCAGATAATTATCCTGAAACTATTCCTAAAAATAAAAAAGCCATTAAATCTTGAGAGATTTGATAGCTTTTTTATGAAGAGTCTTTTATAAAAAGATGCTAGAGGCATCTCACGTTTATAGAAAGACAATCAAGATAGATATGCGACCCCAACAGGGGTCGTACTGTTTTATTATTTTCTATAAGCATTGTATTCCCACAGAATAGGAATACTAATTTAAAAATAGTCTAAACCAAGAATTGAGTCTAGGTTTATCTAAAGACTAATTCCGAGTTCACGTTATCTTCTCACATAAATCTCATAGGTATAAATAATCTCTTTGGTCTTGCCTGCTGGGATGTTTATTTCCCACTCTAAATCATTAGAGGCATTTAAGCCTGATATGTTAGACAATAGTTTTTTGACTTCCCATTTTTCATTGCTTTTTTTGGTATTGCCTGTTATATTTCGGCAGATATTGAGAGTGATTTCTTTGTCTTGATAGTTATGTACTTTGATTTTTGCTTCTACTTGGATGAGGTCATAGTTATAATTATCTATTTCTTTAGAGACAGATTCTCTACTTATCTCTCTTTCAGAATCTTCTACTGATATATTGGGTGCTACAGTAAGTTTAAGTTTGGTAGTGCCTCCTACGGGTACATAGTTCAGCTTATCTTGGCTAAGTGCTTGGGCTATGCCGTCTTTGGTTTCTGTAACCATGGCAGTGCCAGTAGTAAATGGATATTTAGACGTATTTTTAAAGCGTATAGAATGAATGACTAAGTTTTTGCTTCGCTCAAAAGAATAAGAATCTCCATACCCACTGCTGTAAGTACTATTGGCATTGAGTGTGACATCATAAATATGCTCAAAATCTAAGTCTGCTTCTAAGACATCATAGAAACCTCGTCCTCCTTCGGGTAAGTTTACATTTTTGGCAGTATAAAAATACAAATCACCTACCTGTTGTCCTTCCAAAGGTACAAGAGAGGTATCATCTCCTGAGTCTTCATCTACTATCATCATATTAGACATAGATTGGCTTGTGATGTCGGCACGGCTTAGGGATTGCCCAGAGTAATTACTTTGTCCGTTTAAAGTATTAATAAACTGTATTACACTTTCGGTAGAGGATAGTGGTGAAGTCAAATAACTATAAGCAAAGTTAGGGATGCCTACTACAAAATTAACCGTAGCATTTTTTAAATCTTCGGCATCGTTGAGCAGGGCAGAGCGAAGGATAAGTTTGGCTTTATTTTCTGCATTAATATCTATCAAATAGCTAGGTACCCAAGAGATACCTTTCTGGAGATACATCATCTCTAAGGCTTGATTGGCATTTTTATTGGCAAACTGCATATCAATCACTCGCCTAGATTGGGTTTTTTCTAGAGATGTATTGGGCTTTTCGAGGAGTTGTACTGTATATAAAGAGCCAATAGAAGTTGTGAGCCACTGCCCTTTGTCTGTCTTGAAGATGAGCAAATCACCCTCTACTTTTTCTATCACACCAGTAAAGTTTTCTTCTTCTCCCCTTATTTTTAGACTCGCTCTTTTGCCCTGATTGGCTCTAATGAGGTCTTCTAAGTTTTTGACGGGTTGATTTTCTTTGATATTGCCTATTTCGGCAGTGATGCTTTTGAACGAATTGTTGGGTGCATCAAACCAAAGAGTACCAAAGGTAGCTTGAGGAATTTGAGTAAGTACATAGCTTCCCTCTTGGGCATTTACTGTCATTTTTTTGACAAAAAAGCCTGTCCCATTTTTAAAAGTAGAGACTACTTGTGTCTGTGCTAAAGCCATAGAAAAACAACAAGTAGAAAGAATCATCAACAAATATATACGCATCATCATCAATCAATTAGTGAAAAAATATATAAACTAATAAGATTTACAAGATAAGAATAATTTTGGGTTTTTTATGTTTTTTCAAAGGCTATTTAGTGGGAAAACTACTCTGCAAATAAATTTATGGGCTTTGTTTTCTCTTTCCTCGTATCATTCCGTGAGAAATCCACTTTACTGCATAGCCTTTTTTCAAATAACAGTACCATATTTTAGTATCAGCGTCTTTTTCGTGTCATTCCGGAGGAATCTGCTTTACTGCGTAGCCTTTTTTCAAATAACAGTGTCATATTTTAGTAT
>JBBRUH010000468.1:0-4198 GCA_038248005.1 Cytophagales bacterium
ATCAAGGTCTTATCCGACTATTTAACCAAAACAGTACAGTATCATTTAACAGTTTCATATCTCAGTTTAGTAGTTGGTATCGAAATAGCTAAATCAAGAGTCTTTGTTAAAACTAAATTAAAGACCATTTCTAAAACACCAACCAAGAAGTGGTAAATGCTTGCTCATATCTAGTTTGCATTAAAAAATATTCATAAATAACTGATTATCAATGCCTTATAATAATTTAATAATATAAACTATTTTAGGTCAGGCACTTACAGCTCTTAACAACTACGTAAAATAGCCTGAAAGGCTTAAACATTAAAGCTTGGAGTATCGCCCCAAGATACTCAGTATTGGAGTTCAATATACAAGCAGTATCAGTGTCAAATAACAGTATCATTTTTTATTATTCGGAACTATAAAACAGACGTGGGGCATTTTTTGAAAAAATGTGCCACGTCTATTAGTACATCGCTCATCACTTATCTTACTTAGTCATTCTGATTTTTTAGCTGTCCGAATCTTTCATATTTTAAATTGATGAAATCATTGTTAGGCGTAAGACCCTCTTCATCTGCCGAAAGCTCAGGTCTGATGCGTTCTACGAAGTACATCCCAAGTGTTAGTCCATTTTTGACTTCTACTTCACCACGAGAGACGCACACAAAGAAATCTTTGACTACCTCATAAGTCTGTTCTGAGATATTTACTTTGTTAATTTCTCCTCCACTTTCCATTCTTGAGGCTATGTTTACGGGGTCTCCCCAGATGTCATAGGCAAATTTACTTGTTCCAATCACACCTGCACGAATCTCACCCGTATTGATACCTAAGCGACACTGCCAGTAATCATCTCCTTCGGCTAGTTTTTCGCTTCGGCGACGCACCATAAACTGTTGTATCTCTATACCAGCCAAAACCGAGTCTATTGGATTCGTAGCATTTTCTTCGGGTATCCCTCCTGCACACATATAGGCATCTCCTATAGTCTTGATTTTTTCTAAGTTATGCTTGACTATGATTTGGTCAAAGGCTGTAAAGCAGTCATTGAGTTCTTCCATAAGTTTATCTGGAGACATCGTGGCAGCTATATTGGTAAAGCCTTTAAAATCTGTAAAGAGAATAGATACTGTCCGGTAGTTACGCATCTTGGCTTTGCCATAAGTTTTCAACTCATCTGCTATTTTTACAGGTAGAATATTGAGTAGAAGTTCATCAGATTTTTGACGTTCTATCTCTATGAGTTTATTTTTATCTTCAATGGCATCTCTTTGTGCAGTGATTTCTTCGTTTTGTTGGTTAATCTCTTCATTGAGCAATACCATTTTATCGCGTTGCTTACGTCTTGTACGGGCAATGAAGTAAAACACAATCATCGCAATCATCAAGATAGCAATAACACCAAATAAAATGTAAAACAAATACCAATATTGGCGTAAAAAGGAATTAAATGAGCGCATTCCTAATTTACTTTGAAGTCTATCCAATTGTTGAAAATTAACAGCTCTTAGCTTTTGATATTCTATATCATATTGTTCTAATTGTTTTTCAAGTTTAGAAACGACTTCTTTCAGATTGTCTTTTTGTTTATCTGAGAGTTTATCATCCTCCATAAAACCATTGAGTTGGTCTAGTCTTTCTTTTACTTTTTCTTGTTGGTCTATAAGTGCTTTTTCACTTGCAAGCATGTCTTCTTCTGTACGGGCAATGAGTTCTTCAAGTGATTTAGGTTCTGGTCTATTGTCAATGTTCTGATTATTCTCTTGGTTAGAAGCATTATTCTGAATCTTAGCTTCATAGACTGCTGCTACTGAATCTATGGCGATTTTTCTTCTACTTAGGTCTAGAGTGGCAAGTAAAGAATCTATATTGACTTTGGCAGGTGTTGGGCGAAGGTTATCTACTTTTTTCTTTTCATCTTCATAGACAAATGTACCCTTTGTAAGTGGCTTGACTTTATCGGGACTGATGTCTATATTGTTGCTTGTCATTCCATTATTGCCTGCACCACTTCCATTGGCTTTAAAGCTTTGGGTATAAGCAAAGTTATTGACAGGGTTGCGTACTTCTAATTGGTAATCTTGCCCATCTCTTACTTGCCCATAAAAGTCATTTTTAGCAGGGTCATATTTTAAGAGGACTTGCTCATTGAGACCTTGATTTTCCATCTTTAAGATAAGATTACTTGGATTAGAGCCTAAATCTTTGGCAGAAACACGTACTTCAGATTTTTTGGGTTTGAGATAGACATTTTGGCTATACTCATATTGATCTACTTTTCGGAGGTCTATTTCCATATTTTCACTCGCAAAGCCCTCTCTGCTGACCTCTATCTGATAGGTCTCTTTGATAGGAAGGCGTAGCTCGGTGATACCTTCTGCACTCACTGTCTGTATTACCTCTCCCTTGCTATTCTTAACGATGATATTCCCTTTGATAGGAGTCTTTAAATCGTTGTCTAGCATATTGATAAAGACAACTACCTTGTCTATGCGAAAGTCATAACTTTTGCTTTCTACTTCTTTTACTTTTTCTTCTTGGGCTTGAAGGGATAAAATCCACAAAGACCCTAAAAGTAGCAACACTATTTTTTTCATAATTTATTCTTTAATCAATGTCCATACTACTTGCTGAGACGGATTGCTTATGCTTAGAAAATACTTACCATTTGAAAATGTTCTTAAATTTAGAAGATATTCTGCAATCGGCAAATTTTTAGCCAAATTATCTTCAATAATTAATTTACCTTCAACATTATATACTTTAATCTGCAACCCTCCTATATAATTATTTTCTACCTTGACCTTAAATAAGCCATCACTTGGGTTAGGGAATATCTGAGTCTGATAACGCAAGCTATTGGGTTCATTGGCAGTAGGCACTCCAAAAACTGCTCCTTGTATATCGCTAGGTGGAGAAATAACTGATCCTGATGTTGCTCTGATGCGATAGAAATAAGTAACTCCTTCGCTTAGTCCTGTTCCCGTGTGTGAGGTATTGGTTTCTGTAGCCACAGTTACAAAACCTTGATTATCTTCTGTTCCTACAGGAATTTCCAGACCTTCTCTTCTTTCTACCATATAACTTCCCAAGAAAGTCTCATCATAACTCCAAAAAACTTCAATCCCTCCTGCATTAGCAATCACCACTAAATCACTCGGTGCTTCAAGCGGAGAAGGGGTAACTCCCTCTCCTTGAATCACAAAAGTATAACTTCCTTCATCACAATCATCGCTAAATATGATAAGCTCACCTGTAAATGTGCCAGCTCCTGTAGGAGAGAAAGTAATATCAAAAGAAATACTCTGACTTGGTGCGAGAGGAGGTAACTCTGCTAGACCTTGTGTATTAAAACCAACACCACCTTGCAGAAATGCTTCACTGATAAATAAATCTACATTCCCTGTATTCTCAATAGTGAAAGTTCTAGTAACTGAATTACCTATACTTACCAAACCAAAATCAGTATTATCTGCCACATCAGGAGTTATATCTCCATCAACAATAGAAACAGAATTTCCTTGAAGGTTTATTTCGGGTACTTCGGTGGCAGTAGATAAACTAAGTTCAAAATTACCTGTTGCTGTATTAAAGCCATGTACCAAGATATAATAAGTAGTCCCTTGCACAGTACAGAAATTCACACTAGATGAAACACTTTCTATTCCACAAGCATTACTATTATCATTCCCTACTTCACAAATTAAATTAACACAGTCACCAGAGAATACGGAGAGTTTAGTATCATAGTCAGTAACACCACAAGTAGAAATATTTAAAACATTTCCTGTTCCTACAAAAGTGTACCAAACTCCTGGGGCAGAAATTTGTGTAGGGTTAGATTCAAAATTACAATCAAACAATCCTATTTCGTCATCTATAGTTGCAGTAAGGGTTTGTCCAACCTCTGAATTTCCACCTATGATGATAGGCAAAGCATCGGTACAAGCATCATTGGCAACAGGGGTAACTCCCTCTCCTTGAATCAGAAAAGTATAACTTCCTTCATCACAATCATCGCTAAATATGATAAGCTCATCTGTAAATGTGCCAGCTCCTGTAGGAGAGAAAGTAATATCAAAAGAAATACTCTGACTTGGTGCGAGAGGAGGTAACTCTGCTAGACTTTGTGTATCAAATTCAGTATTACTCAAAAGAAATACTGCACCAATGAATAAATCTGCATTACCTGTATTCTCAATAGTGAAAGTTC
>JBBRUH010000469.1:0-4195 GCA_038248005.1 Cytophagales bacterium
CTTATACAACTTCTTTATGATGTTACAGGAAAACAAGAGGACATTCCCCTTGGAGATTATCTCACATCTGAAGAGTGTTTGGTACGTGCAAGAGAGGCAATTAAAAAAGCTTTATAAAAATAATAATTTAAAAGCTATGTAATGAAACAAGAATTTGATAAACCAGATGATACTCTTATTCAAGAGTTTCTTGATAAACCTTTAGAAAAAGTTGAAGAAGGAGTACCTATGGCCACTATAGATGGTTCCTTTAAAAAGTTAGTTATTTATTCAGATCATTTTCGTATTTATTTATAAAACTATTCACAATGACAGAAAAAGAAGCATTATTACTTATGGAAACATCTAAAGATGTCCAAGATTGGAATGAAAAGAGAGAAGAAGTTAAATCTTCTATGACTCCTAAGGAATGGAGATCTATGTATCCTAAATTAGATAATTCAGGATTAATTGTAAAAATCCTTAATGCACGTAAGAAATGAAAACAATTGAACAAATTATCAAAAGTTATAAATCTGATACTTCAGATGGGAGAGATATTAACAGACTTGCAATCTTTCTTACTTTTGATCAGTTAAAAAACTTTAAGATAGAACTTGAAGAAGGCGTTACAGAAGAGGATTGGAATTCTAGCAGAAAAGAGTTTACTAAAGAAAATATTTTAGTACAATTGGAAAAAGATGTTGAGTTTGGTTTTGAGAAAGCTCTTAATCAAAGAGGAATTTCAGCTAGTCTAATGGCTTGCGTAGTTATTATGTGGAACTGGATACTAGAAGAGGGTCTTGAAGATTATAAGGAGTATGCTCAATATGAACTTCCTCTTTTTAAAGCTACAGCAGTTAAATATGGATTTAATAATCCTATTGGAGATGATAAAGGTAACGAATCTAAATATGTTGGCTGATGAAAACATTACTCTACAGTTCAACTTGGTGCAAGAAAACAGTACTAGAATCTCCAGAGAGGGAAGACACTTATGACAGAGCGAAGATAGAAGCAGCTATGGCTCGTAGAAAAGAAGCTAAGCTTTCTATTATTAGAGATTATAATAAGGATCTCTATGAAGAATATCAGAATCCTCTTCCCAGAGAAAGAAAATTTAAATAAATCTATTATCCCTGTCTCTGCAATTTGTAGAGATGGGGATATTGTATAATTAAAAAAAATAACGATATGGAGGTACTATTAAAAAAGTGTAAAATTACACTAAGTATCATTAAACAGCTTCTAATTGCTTCAGAAGAAAATATTAGAACTTATAATGTATTAGGTTGGGTACTATTACATTATAAGAATAGTTCCTATAAAAAAATACTTTTATATGACAGTGTAAGCAATAAACTTGTTTCCATGTTCTATCCTAAAGATATATCAGAAAAACCAAAAGGTCAAGAGAATAGATTTGAATTATATTATAGAAATGATTTTAATAATCACTATTATCATTCATTTGATACTAAAGAGGAGCAAGTGCAATTTCATAGTGTACTAAATAGAGTGGTTTCAGAAGCAAAAGAACAAGGACAAATATTTTACTAATATGAATACTATAAATGAACACTGCTGCCCCCAATGTGGGCATTATAATCCTTCTACAACTTGTATGTGCCAGAACTGTAAGGCATCCCTACCAGACTTAGATTTATTTGGAGCCAAGTCTCTATCTCATAAGAGTCTTGAGGTGAGGTACACTGTACTGCTACATGAGTCTACATTTAAGAGTAAACTTATAGAAGCTATGGAGAAGCACCAGGATCTTCTTCAGGAGGAGCTTAATGAGCTTGCAGGGTACGCTGTAGTACATGGATGGGAGTCTCACAGAGTAGAGGCTGGTATAGATGCAAAAGAGAAGATAGACAAGATTAAAGCAAAACTATTATGAGAGCAGTTTTCGATATTGAAGCAGATAATTTATTGGAAAATATTACCAAGATACACTGCTTATGCTATACAGACGTAGACACTAATCTTAGTGGTAGTTTTACTGCTTATGAGGATATAACTAAGTTTGTTATGCAAAATGATCTCACTTTGATCGGGCACAATTGTGTTAGATATGATCTACCAGCTCTTAATAAAATCCTTGGTATAGAATGTAAGGCTAAGCTGGTTGATACTCTTCCTCTTAGTTGGACACTCTTTCCTCAACATTTTGAGCATGGATTAGAAGCTTGGGGAGAAAGACTGGGAATTCCTAAGCCTCCAATTAGTGATTGGAGAGGTTTAACTGATGATGAACAATTAATAATTGACTATTATGAAGAACTTAATAGGGATGGTATTTAACTCTTGGACTGTAATTGGTGGAGTTCAAAAAGAGTCAGATACTAAAATAAAGTGGGCTTGTAAGTGCAAGTGTGGTGATGTACATGATGTAAATGAAGGTAATTTGATTTCAGGTAGGAGCACTGGCTGTCTAAAATGCAGAAAGACATGTGCAACCCATAGCTATGCAGGTAATCATAGACTCTATAGTACTTGGAAGAGTATGAGAACCCTGGAGTCTTCTTTTAAGGAGGGGTTAACCCTAGATAGAAAAGATAATGATAAAGGTTACTCAAAAGAGAACTGTAAGTGGTCTACAGCTATAGAACAAACCTCTAATCAAAGAAAGAATGTTCATATACTCTACAAAGGAGTAGATGTAACAGAGATGGAACTATCTAGGTTAACTGGGGTCCCAAGAACTACTATACAAGTAAGAAGAAATAAAGGTGCATCTGTGGAGGAGATGATTTATGGATTTAAGTGAATTTAAAAGTCTAGGCAAAGAGCAGCAAAAAGTTGCCTACCTAGAGATAAAAGAGAGACAAACAGCATTTAAGGCTAAGATGATCTTCAGATGCGAGTCTGACGTACGGATTAATATGAAACTCTGGAAGAAAATGCTATGGTTATTAGATTTACTGTATGTGCAGAATCCTATAGATAGAGAGAGATATATTGAGTATCTATCTTTTAAAATGGATTGTGTTAGAGAACAAGAACAGATAGGTATTAAAATTGATGTTCTTCATTGTGAAGAAGTATTAGCCACTCTTACAAAAGAAAAAGAGGTTAAAGTAGATCAGTTAGCTTCAGCAATGCCTCAATGTGCAATAAAGAGTAGAAAAACTTATAAGGATGCAATAGAGGATAAAAATGGAAATCTTTTTCAAAAGGGAGATTTATTCTTTAATTCTGTAGGACAAGATAGAAATGCTAAAGAAATTATTCGTGAAAAGACTATTGGTTGGAAAGCTCCAAATCCAAATAGTTCTTCTCAAATTAAAAATTGGCTATTCTCTCTAGGATGGATCCCTGTCCACATTAAGAATGTAAAGAACAAAGAGAGTGGAGAAGTAAAGAAAGTGCCTCAAACAGTCTCTGTAGAGGGAAGAGGAGAATTATGCCCTAGTGTAATTAAACTCTTTCCAAAGGAACCTAATTTAAAAATGTTAGAAAGCTTAGGAGTAATATCACATAGAATAGGGATATTCAAAGCCCTTCTTAAACAAAGAGTAGAGGATAGAGTGTTTCCAAGCTGTAGTGGTCTTACTAATACCTTGAGACTTCAGCATTCTGTGGTAGTAAATCTCCCAGGAGTGGATAAGCTCTATGGACATGAAGTGAGAGCGAGTCTCATAGCTGATGAAGGTAAATTACTTTGTGGTAGTGATCTTTCAGGAATAGAAGATAATACTAAGAGACATTATATCTATCAGTATGATCCTGAATATGTAGAGGAAATGAATAGACCAGGATATGATGCACATCTTGATATTGCTGTTCTTGCAAACTTTGTCACAAGTGAAGATGTAGCATTCTATAAAACTTTTAATAAAAAGAAAAAGGAAGACTACACTCCTACCAAAGAAGAAACCAATAGATTTGAAAAACTACATTTATTAAGAGCCAGGGCTAAGATGGTAAATTTTAGCGCTACTTATGGCGTGGGAGCTAAAACCCTTTCACTTAACGCTAATATTTCAATTAAGGAAGCTGAAAAGCTTTTAAAAGTATATTGGGATAGGAATGAGGCAATTACTAAAGTGGAGAGAAGTCTTAAAGTGAAGGAGATTTATAATCAAAAATGGTTATTAAATCCTATATCTAAATTTTGGTACACATTACGAGCAGAGAAGGACAGATTTTCTACATTAAATCAGGGGACAGCAGTTTTCGTTTTTGATACATGGCTAAAGTATATAAGAGA
>JBBRUH010000470.1:0-4174 GCA_038248005.1 Cytophagales bacterium
CAAATGCGTTTGGTGATAGACTCTTTGTCATTTACTATTCTCAGATAATAAGTACCTTCTGGCAGGTTCTTGGTATCTATCTTGGCTTTTCTGTCTTGAATCTGTCCTTTCCAGACCACTTATTGGTAAGCATTGAGTAACTCTAATTCATTTCTAGTGAGGATTTATTTTTATCAGAAAGATGCTATCAAACAGATGCCTACCTATGACAAAAAACTGCTACTGTTATTTGTAAAAAATGTTATCGAAAATATAAGCATTGCCATATAATACTTTTAAAATATATTTTTGAACTTATAAGTTTGTCTATAATTATTAATCTTGTTTTTTATGTTTAAAAATATGCTTTATCCTAAGTTAATTTTATTATTAGGAGTAGGATTTATGTTCATGGCATATCCTAATGCTATCCAAGCCCAAAAGAAGGGCAAAAAAGAAGATATAAGTACTTCTACTGAAACTCCTCGCAAACCAAAGAGCGAAACTAAAATCAAACCCTACAAAGAGGTCATTACAGGAGAAGCAAAATCAGATGAAGGTCTTTATACTACTCACCAAGTAGGTGATAAGTATTACTTTGAAATTCCTGATTCTCTTCTAAATCGTGAAATCTTGATTGTAAGTCGTATTTCTGGTACTACAGAAGGGCTTACTTTTGGAGGTGCAGGAATGCGTTCACGTCCTCAGCAAGTGATTCGCTGGCAGAAGCATGGAGATCAACTTTTGTTACGTTCAGTTTCTTATTCTAGCGTAGCCAATGAAGATTTACCTATCTATCAGTCTGTCAAAAATAATAACTTTGAGCCTATCATCATGACTTTTGATATTGCCGCTTTGGGCAAAGATTCAAGTGCGTATGTATTTGAAGTATCTTCATTATTTACTACAGATGTCGCTATGATAGGAGCATTGAGCGAAGGACAACGCAAGACTTTTGGTATTCGTAGCTTAGATAAGAGTCGTAGCCTAATTATGTTTATGAAAAGCTACCCTCAAAATGTAGAAGTAAGACATATCCTGACGTATAACGGGACTAGTTTACCTTCTAATGACATCACTGAGGCACTCTCTGTAGAGATGAATCAGTCTATGATTTTATTGCCTAAAAAACCTATGCAGCCTCGCCTATCAGACGATAGAGTAGGTTATTTTTCTATTAGCCAGACAAGCTACAATGATGAATACCAAAAAGCTACCCCTAAGCAATACATCACTCGTTGGAGATTAGAACCTAAAGACCCTGCCGCTTTTGAAAGAGGTGAATTAGTAGAGCCTATCAAACCCATAGTTTATTATATAGACCCTGCCACTCCTGAAAAGTGGAGACCTTATATCAAGCAAGGAATCGAAGACTGGCAAGTTGCTTTTGAAGAAGCTGGTTTTAAAAATGCTATCATTGCCAAAGACCCACCTACTGCAGAAGAAGATCCAGAGTTTAGCCCAGAAGATGTACGTTATTCAGTAGTACGTTATACTGCTAATAATATCCAAAATGCCATGGGACCTCATGTACATGACCCTCGCTCAGGAGAAATTTTAGAAAGTGATATTATATGGTATCATAATGTGATGAACCTATTACGCAACTGGTATTTTATCCAGACTGCTGCTATTAATCCTGCTGCACGCAAAGTACAGTTTGATGATGATGTAATGGGTCGCTGTATTCGTTTTGTGTCTGCTCACGAAGTAGGACACACACTAGGTTTACCACATAATATGGGCTCTAGTGCGGCATATCCTGTTGATTCTCTTCGCTCTGCTACTTTTACTCAAAAAATGGGTACAGCACCTTCTATCATGGATTATGCTCGCTTCAACTATGTAGCACAGCCAGAAGACAAAGGCGTAGCATTGATGCCTAATGTCGGAATTTATGATAAACATGCTATCCGTTGGGGCTATCGCCCTATCCCTGAAGCTAAATCAGCAGAAGAAGAACGCAAAACACTCAATGAGTGGATTCGTGCCCACGAAGATGACCCTATGTATCGCTTCGGCAGACAAAGAGGAACGCCTCTTGACCCTTCTTCACAAACCGAAGATTTAGGAGATGATGCGATGAAGGCAAGTGAATATGGAATTGCTAACCTAAAAAGAATTCTACCTAATCTTATCCAATGGACTAAAGAGGATGCCAAAGATTATGATGATCTAGAAGAAATGTTTGGTCAAGTATTAGGTCAATGGAACAGATACATGGGGCATGTTACTGCCAATGTAGGTGGAGTTTACGAAAACTTCAAGACTTATGACCAATCAGGTGCAGTCTATACTTATGTTTCTAAAGAGAAACAAAAAGAGGCTGTGAAATTCCTAACAAAACAAGCATTTGAGACTCCTACTTGGATGATTAGAGAAGAAATTCTTAATAAAATAGAGTGGGCTGGTATTATCAATAATATTCGCCGTAGTCAAGAGCGTATTCTTGCTCAATTGATAGATTACAGCAGATGGGCTCGTCTAATAGAAAACGAGACGCTTAATAAAGACAAAGCCTATACTTGTTTAGATTTATTAAATGACCTTCGCCAAGGCATTATGACTGAGGCACTTAATGGACAAAAAGTAGATACTTATCGCCGTAATCTACAGAGAGTGTATGTAGAAAAACTACACGAACTTATGAAGGGTGAGCAAGTTCGTGGAAGTGGCAGTTTTGGAGATTATACCGCCATAGATGCTGCACAGTCAGACATTCGTCCAATTGTAAGAGGCGAACTTCAAAAATTATTAGTGATTGCTAGAAGAGCAAGTGGCTCTGGAGATGAGATGAGCCGTGTACATTATCAAGACTTAATAGCCAGGATTGATATGATTTTGAATCCTAAGTAGTATTTTCCTATAAATACCTTAAATTTGTAGCCCATTAAGCAGTTTATGCTTAATGGGTTTTTTATTTTCAAATTTTTCACTGATTGTTTTTTATTTCTACATTTTTTTTGTGTAAGTTTCGATTATGGATTTTTTAGAATTAGAAGATAAAGATTTATGATTAAAGTACTATTTGTCTGTCTTGGAAATATCTGCCGCTCACCTATGGCAGAAGGAATTTTTGCCAAACTGAGTAAGGAGAGTTCTCTTGAGGTAAGTTACGATTCGGCGGGAACTTCTGCCTATCATATCGGAGAGCTACCCGATGAACGTATGCGTGAAACAGCTTTAGAGAAAGGTATTACACTTACTCATCGTGCTAGACAGATTGTGAGAGAAGATTTTGACAAATTTGATTATATCATTGCTATGGATAAATCTAATTATGAAAATATCTTAAATTATAAAAACAGAATCAACAAAGCAGCAGAACCTACCATTATGCTCATGCGCAGCTTTGACTCACAAAAAGAAAATCTAGAAGTCCCAGACCCCTATTATGGAGGCAATGATGATTTTGAGCGTGTTTATCAGATGCTATTGCGTTGTAATCGTAATTTTATTGAGTTTCTGGAAGAGGAACACGGTGCTTAGGAAGAGATGAATGATAACTTACATTTCGGTAATAATTTGTATCAATAAAAGAATTAAGGAGTTTAAGTACCTGATGTTCAATAACTTAAACTAATAGATATCGTTCAAGCGAAGACGTTTGAACGAGGTAAATAGCTGGTGCAAGCCTCTTGGCTTACACCTCTCTCTACCCATAAAATCGTGTTCATTTAGTATTAGTAAAATGCTCATTATCAGAATATTATAGAATAATAACCAATAACTAATCTCTTACTTAGGGAATGAAAATCATCGTTAAAAAATGAAAATCATAGCCAAGACAAAATATCTCAACTATGATTTAAAATGATTTGATAAACACTGTGATTTCTTTGAGTCTAAAGAGGACTAATTACTCATCACCGTTCCTAAAATACTTTCAAAGAAGGCACGTCCATCAGTATTGCTAAGCATTGGGTCAGCAGCACGCTCTGGATGCGGCATCATCCCGAATACATTGCGTTCTTTATTACAAATCCCTGCAATGTTAATCAGCGAACCATTAGGGTTAGATTCTTCAGTAATGTCTCCATTTGAATCACAATATCTGAATAAAATCTGTTCATTATCTTCTAACTTTTTCAAAGTGTCAGCATCTGCATAAAACCTTCCATCTCCATGTGCTATCGGGATTTGGTAAGGCTGAGATAGGCTGAGATTTTGCGTAAGTATCGTAGAAGTCGTTTGA
>JBBRUH010000471.1:0-4162 GCA_038248005.1 Cytophagales bacterium
GTTCCTCAGATGCTTTTTGGGGCAAATGCAGCCGAAGGAAAGCTTCCTATCACTGCCTCTGCCTCTCTTCCTTATCAAACTGGGATTACTTTTGAAGCATCGGGTCGTCTAGGATTTTCCTTGCCTGAGTCAGTAGGGATGAGTACTGATTCTTTGCAAAAAATAGATGTAATGATTCAAAAAGCCATTGATGAGAAAGCCATGCCTGGTTCTCAAATCGTGATTGCGAGAAAGGGGCAAATCATCTGGCAAAAATCGTATGGATTTCAGACATACGATGAGAAAGCCCTTGTCATCAAGAATGACAACCTTTATGATATTGCCTCTATCACTAAGGTAGCCTCTACACTTCCCGCTATTATGTATTTATACAATCAAGGCAAACTTGATTTAGACCAAAAAATATCTTACTATCTACCCGAACTCAAAGGAAGTAATAAGGAAAATATCATACTTCGTGAGGTACTGACACATCAAGCGGGACTTACGCCTTACATTCCTTTTTGGAAAGAAACCATGAATGAAACCCTCAAAGAACCACTTGTAAAATATTATCAAAAACAAAAAAGTGAAAAGTTTAGTGAAGAAGTAGGAAGAGGTTTGTATGGCTGGAGTGGTTTGGAAGATATGCTTTGGCAAAAAACCATGGAATCTCCTCTTAAGGGAAAAAAATCTGGTAAAAAGGGTTATCCTTATGCCTACAGTGATTTGAGTTTTTATATTTTAAAGAGAATTGCAGAGACTTTGCTAGAAGAACCGATAGAGGATTTTACCAAAAAAAAGTTTTATCAAAAAATAGGAATGACGCATACTGTTTTTACGCCTTTGCAGTATTTTCCTTTGGCACAAATCAGCCCTACTGAGAAAGATGATTATTTTAGAATGCAACTCATTCATGGGACAGTGCATGACCAAGGAGCTGCCATGCTTGGAGGTGTAGGAGGACACGCAGGGCTATTTTCTACAGCACTTGACATTGCCAAATATATGCAAATGCACCTTCAAAAAGGACAGTATGGAGGGAATGTCTTTTTCAAACCTGAGACGACATTGCTATTTACACAGCCTCAGTTTGAAGGCAATAGACGTGGCTTGGGTTGGGATAGAAAGGCTTCTGAAAGTCATTCTTATATTCCTGATTTATCTTCTGATTTATCTTACGGACATTCGGGCTTTACGGGCTGTGTGGTCTGGGCTGACCCAAAAGAAGAACTTGTGATGGTATTTTTATCTAACCGAGTGCATCCCTCTGCCGAAAATAACAAACTCATCTTAGAGAATGTCCGCAGACATATTTTAGACCAAGCGTATAAAGCGATTGTTAGTCCTGAGTTATGAAGAGATTAAGATAATTTATACATATTTATAGGTTCAAAATTGAACAAGTATTTCTCTGATCTAATTCACTAAACTTCTCATTAAGAAATACGTCTTCTTTGTTGGTTCAATCTCTATGTGTTTAAACAATTACTGTATTTTTATATTTTTATAGTTAGTATTATCTTAAAAAGCAATCAAGAATCTTTATGCAAACCATTCACACTGACTCCAGTGACCACGTTCTTAAATTACGTAATCTTACTGCAAATGACTTTGAGGGTCTCAATGAGATTATGAATCTAGTCTATAAAGACATGGGTAGCTGGCAACTTTCTCAGATAAATAAACTTTTAGAGCTATTTCCCGAAGGGCAAATCTGTATTGAAGATAAAGGCAAGGTAGTCGCTTTTGCCTTGTCTATCCTGATAGATGAAGAAGACCTAGAAGATGACCACACTTATAAGGAAGTAACCGATAGAGGTTTATTCTCTACGCATGACAATGAGGGAAACATTCTTTATGGGATAGAAGTAGGTGTCCATCCTGAATATCAAGGCTTGCGTCTAGGTCGCCGTCTTTATGATGGACGAAAAGAAGTCTGTGAAAACCTCAACTTGAAGTCCATAGTAGCTGGTGGAAGAATGCCCAACTATCACCTTCACCAAGAAGAGCTCACTCCTAAGCAATATATAGACAAAGTAAAGGCAAAAGAAATCTATGACCCTGTGCTTACTTTTCAACTTAGCAATGAATTTCATGTCCGAAAAATTTTAAAAAACTATCTTCCTTCTGACTCTGCCTCCAATGCTCATGCGACACTCATAGAATGGAAAAACATTTATTATGAGAGAAAGAAAAAAACCGTAGGCAGCAAAAAATCTTGGGTAAGAATAGGTTTAGTGCAATGGCTCATGCGTCGTGCCAATAACCTAGAAGCCTTTTTTGACAATGTGGAGTTTTTCGTAGATGCAGTAAGTGATTATAAATCAGATTTCTTATTATTTCCAGAGTTATTCAATGCTACATTGATGTCTGAGTTTAATAAACTAGACTCTGCCACAGCCATCCGCAAACTGGCAAGTTATACCGAAGAGATTCGCCAAAAAATGGTACAGTTTGCTTTGGAGTACAATATCAACATCATTGCAGGAAGTATGCCTTTGGTAGAAGAAGATGGCACGCTTTATAATGTGAGTTATTTGTGCCGAAGAGATGGCACGTATGAAACCCAATACAAAATCCACCCTACTCCTAGCGAAGTAAAAGACTGGGGAATGAAAGGGGGAGACAAACTAAAAGTATTTGAGACTGACATCGGCAAGATTGGTATTTTGATTTGCTATGATTCAGAGTTTCCTGAATTGAGCCGTATTTTGGCAGACCAAGGAATGGAGATTTTATTTGTACCTTCTTCTACTGATTTGCAAAGTGGCTACCAAAGAGTACGTATCTGCTCACAAGCACGTGCCATTGAGAATGAATGCTATGTAGCAGTTACGGGTAGTGTAGGGCATGTACCTCGTGTAGTTAATATGGATTTGCAGTATTCTCAAGGAGCTATTTTTTCTCCTTCTGATTTTGCTTTTCCTCAAAATGCCATCATCGCCGAAGGTACTCCCAATAGTGAGATGACCATCATTGCAGATGTAGATTTGGATTTGCTTAAAGAGCTTCACACACAAGGAAGTGTACGCAATCTCAAAGACCGCCGCAAAGACTTATATGATCTAAAATGGATTAAATAATTTAGCTGTTTTATATCAAAAAAAGGCTTCGCTTAAAGTGAAGCCTTTTCTATATCTAGTAAACAACTTTTGAAGTTACACACCTAGTGCAAGGATGCTTCGCTAGTTTTGTGTGGTGATAAAGACAAAAACACCTTATCCAAAATTTGCCTTTTCAGCTTTTTCTTTTAATTTTACTTTTAAAAACTAAGAGATGAAACCACACCATTTTCTTGACCTCGCTGAGGCAGTCAAGAACCCTGATAATGTCCATAGCTTAGACCTTAGTGGGCAGGGATTAGATGAATTCCCTGAAGAAATATTGCAATTCAAAAACCTGCAAGTTTTAAATATGGGGTATAATTCTGAAAGAGAAGAAAGAAACAACATTACAGAAATCCCTGCTCGCATAGGAGAATTGAAAAAATTAACGGAATTCAACTGCTCCTACAATCAACTTACTGCATTGCCCAAGAAAATCGGAGAATTGGAAAATTTGACGGATTTCAACTGCTCCTTCAATCAACTCACTGAATTGCCCAAGGAAATCGGAGAATTGAAAAATTTGACGGAATTCAAATGCGACAACAATGAACTCACTGAATTGCCCAAGAAAATCGGAGAATTGAAAAATTTGACGGATTTCAACTGCTCCGACAATCAACTCACTGAATTGCCCAAGGAAATTGGAGAATTGAAAAATTTAACGGATTTCAACTGCTCCTACAATCAACTCACTGAATTGCCCAAGGAAATCGGAGAATGGAAAAATTTAACTTACTTCTACTGCTTCGAAAATCCCTTTAAAACGATTCCGTCTGAGATTTTTGATTTCTTAGTAAAATTGGATTGTGGAAATTCTGATGAAATCCAAAAAATAGTAGAAGAGTAAGGCGGAAAGCTTAGGCATTGAGTGATGGTACATACTTAGTCACGTTTCCTGAAGAGGGACGGCACATGGGCAAAAGACAAAAATATTTGGCTCTTAATGGATTTTGGACTGATAGCAAAAAACTTTTAACTAAATATTTTTTGATAAAAATAATATTCTTCTTTTTCGCAGAATAAAATTTTAAAACTACATACTACAAAAGAAACAATACTTTTTCAGAATAAAA
>JBBRUH010000472.1:0-4161 GCA_038248005.1 Cytophagales bacterium
GCACCTTCATTGGCAGAATAGACGGTTTGATATTGATTTTGATCTTCCGTACTGACTTTTCTCTTGAGATAAGGAGGCAAGGGAAGATTCCCAAATTTCTGAAGTATTTCTAAAAAAGGAAGTTCATCTTCACTCCATCTTAACTCTACGATTTGGTTTTCTGCATCTATCAATACAGCTTCTAATACAAAAAGAACTTCTCCTATTAAAAGTTCTTGTTTAAGAATTTCTCCATTTTTCCAGCGTTTTTTATTTCCTATCATACAGTGCCAACGCACTGGAGAAGTAGCTTGTGTCATCAGACTCATCAAAGCAGGCTGTGCGGGCTCTACCAAAAAAATCTCAATCAAAGCCCGTGTTTCTTTCCTGAAATAAAGTCTTGCAGGGATTACCTTTGTATCATTAAAAACCAGAAGCGTCTGGGGAGAAAGAAAAAGAGGAAGTTTAAAAAACTGTGAATGTGTAATTTCGCCCTTGTCATAAATCAATAATTTTGCTTCGTCTCTGTTGGCGAGTGGGTGCTGTGCAATGCGTTCTTCGGGCAGTTTATACTGGAAGTCTTCAAGATTTATTTGAGGGTGCATAGTTCTATAGATAGTGAGTAAAAGATGATTTGTAATGATTTTAAGTGAGAGATAAATTATACGTTTTTAATAACCTGACAATGAGTGTTTTACCCAAAATAACTTGTTATTTATATATCTTATACCTTACTAGGATATTCATTTTTGATGCAAATGTATAAAAAAAGTGCAAGATTTTTACCTTGCACTTATATAGTTTATCAGAATATAATCAAACAGTAGTTTAGAAAGACTTTAAAAATAAAGTAATCATTAGACATTATTACGATTTTATTTGTGGAGGTGTAAGCGAAGACGCTTGCATCAGTATTTATCTCGTTCAAGCATCTTCGCTTGAACGGTATTTATCAATATAAAAACATCGTAATAAACTCTGTTTAGTTTGAGTACAATTCTTACTATTAGACTCTTACAGTCTAATAACCAATAACTTATGACTAATCTCTAAGTTAGAAGTTTTTTCTTGGGAAATAAGCCATTTCACCTAATTCTTCTTCTATGCGAAGTAATTGATTGTATTTTGCCATACGATCTGAGCGTGAAGCCGAACCTGTTTTGATTTGACCAGTGTTCAATGCTACAGCAAGGTCAGCAATCGTAGTATCTTCAGTTTCACCAGAACGGTGCGACATCACAGACTTGTATTTGTTGCGGTGAGCAAGGTTTACGGTGTTTATCGTTTCAGTCAAAGAACCGATTTGGTTTACTTTTACTAGGATAGCATTGGCAATGTTTTCATCTAGTCCTCTTTGAAGGCGATTTACATTGGTTACAAAAAGGTCATCACCTACAAGCTGTATTTTGCTTCCGATAAGTTCAGTGTGTTCTTTCCAGCCTGCCCAGTCATCTTCTTGCATTCCATCTTCTATGGAGATAATAGGATATTTATCAGCCCATTCTTTCCAATAGTTAGCCATTTGAGAAGAGGTAAGCTCATCACCAGTAGAAGAGAACACATATAGTTTTTTCTCTTCATCATAAAACTCAGAACTTGCTGCATCCATCGCAATAAATACATCTTCGCCAGGGCGGTATCCAGCTTTTTCTATAGCTTGAAGCACTACTTCTATCGCTTCTACATTAGATTTGATGTTAGGAGCAAAGCCGCCTTCATCTCCTACATTGGTAGAGAGTCCTTTACTTTTTAAGACAGATTTAAGATGATGAAAAATTTCTGTACCCATTCTAAGGGCTTCACTAAAGCTAGGAGCACCGACAGGCATTACCATAAATTCTTGGAAATCAATGGCATTGTCAGCGTGAGAGCCACCATTGAGGATGTTCATCATAGGCACAGGAAGTGTATTAGCATTTACACCGCCAATGTAGCGATAAAGGGGTTGGTTAGAGGCTTGTGCACCTGCTTTGGCTGCTGCAAGAGATACTCCTAAGATTGCGTTTGCACCGATTTTGGCTTTGTTGGGTGTGCCATCTATCTCGAGCATCACTCTGTCTATCATTCCTTGGTCAAAAACAGAGATGCCTACTAGCTCTTCTACTAAGATAGTATTTACGTTATTGACGGCTTCTAGTACTCCTTTGCCCATGTATTTAGAATCGTCGTTATCACGTAATTCTACGGCTTCGTGCTTGCCCGTAGAAGCACCTGATGGCACAGCAGCACGGCCAAAAAAGCCATCTACAGTAGTTACATCTACTTCTACAGTAGGGTTGCCACGAGAATCTAAGATTTGACGGGCTACAATATTATCAATAATACTCATAATTGAAAAAGTTTTGGTATGTGTTTCTAAGGATACAAATTTAGAAATTATCTTTTCAAAATTGGCTTCTTCTCTATAAAACTTACTCAAATCCTTTGTAAAATAAGATTCTTTACCTTCTCAGACTTCTTACAATCGTTGGCATTTTAGTTACAAAACAGTTACTCCTTGGTTAATATAAGGTTGCAACACTGCATCTTTCGGGTCTAACTCTGTAATAAGGTAATCAATTTCTCCTGCCTCACATACCCTGTAACGTTGGCTAGAGTTGAGTTTTTCGGAGATGGTAAGTGCCACTACTTTTTTAGAGGCTTTAATCATTGCTTTTTTGAGCTGTACTACTTCCCAATCAAACTCTGAGAGTCCGTGGTATGCGTCCAGATGTCCTGTACCGATTAAGCATAAATCTGTTTTGATTTGTGAAAGGGTATTGATGACACTTCCTCCTAAGGCAAGTTGCATTTCTCTAGATATTTTCCCTCCTATAAAGATGGTCTCTGAGTTGGGGTGATTCAGTAATTGCAAAGCTGTGGGCAAGCTAGGTGTAAAAAAAGTAGCCTTTAAGTTTTTAGGGATTAGCCTTGCAAACTCTAAATTAGTAGTACCACCACTAATCAATATCACTTGATTATCATGCAGTAATCGATGAGCTTTTTGGGCAATGAGTATTTTTTCTTCTCGAGCATAGATATCGGGTTGGGTATAGTTATAGATATTATAACTTTTAGAAACAGCTCCTCCATGTACTTTTTTGATTTTATCAAGAGCATCTAGTTCTTTGAGATCTCGGCGAACTGTATCATCGGACACCTCTAATTTTTGTGCTAGGTCAGTGAGTAATACTCGGTTGTATTTGCTCACTTCATTGATGATAAAGTTATGTCTTTCTTCTTTTAGCATATAATATATATAGGTAATCGTTTTTGTTCTATTTATATGAGTATTGTTTTCATAGCATAAGATTATTCGGAGATAAGTAGATAGTCAAAATTAGTTTACACTTTAAGCTTGTTATAAAGAGCTGATTATCAAAAATTTATCACTCATTATTTATAACTCATCACTTACTTATACCATAATTTAATACAAATCTCAATAATCGGCAAAAACAGCAAAAAACGACTTTTTATCAAGCATTGAAAACGTTTGTTTTACTTACTCAGATTATTTTTTTGCAAGTTTTTGCAAGTTTTTGCTGTTTTCTTTGTAAATATACTTTAAATATTATATTTTAGCAATGAAATATAATAAACTATTCATTGATTTGCAGTTTAAGTCAGTTTTTAATTTATAAATACAAGAAAAAAATGGCAAATACGGATTCTATATCCCATTCACAAAAGGCCTCTCTTAACTTATATACAGAGCAGTCAAAAAAATTTGAGAAAATACCTACATCTATTTTCCAAGATTCAGTATCTGCCTCACAAGTAGTTGCCAATGAGATTGCTACTTTAATTCGCAACAAAGCAAGCAAAGGAGAATATGCAGTCATTGGCTTGGCAACAGGCTCTACTCCTACTAAAGTCTATGAATTATTGGTCAAAATGCACAAAGAAGAAGGCTTAAGTTTTCAAAATGTGATTACTTTTAATCTGGATGAGTATTACCCGATGACTCCTGAGTCATTGCAAAGCTACGTGAGGTTTATGAATGAGCACTTGTTTGATTATATAGACATAGACCCCAAAAACATTCATATTCCTGATGGCACAGTAGCTCCTGACCAAGCAGCCGCCTATTGTAATGCGTATGAAGCCAATATAGCAAAAGTAGGAGGCTTAGATTTACAAATCTTAGGAATAGGCAGGACAGGGCATATTGGTTTTAATGAGCCAGGCTCTTCTAATAAA
>JBBRUH010000473.1:0-4157 GCA_038248005.1 Cytophagales bacterium
AATATTAAAAGATGTATAAGTAGTAGATGTTGCATCAGGGTGACATATTGGGACTGTAACTGTAGAAACACAGCTAGTAGGAGTAGCTTTGTAAGTTGTCCAGTAAGAGCCTAAGGCACATTCAGCACCACCAGCATTATTACAATTAGTTGCAGGAACGTCGCATCTCCAACAATACTCGGATGTTGTAATTCCTGTGGAAGGTAGTGCAGGTAAAATAGTAGAACCTATATTAACAATGATTGGAGTCCCTCCATTTTCAGCCCTGTAAATACTTATTTCCCCATTTTGAGCAAACGCTGCGGTTGACGTAATATTTAAAACTCTTTGAGGATTTTGGAAACCTAGACTAAACCCTGCAGGAGGAGCTGCTGCATTAGCACAAGAAACCGTAACAGTATTAGATAAAGCCGAGGCAGTTTTACCAGAGGCGAGTGCGGTGGCTGTGATATTTTGTCCTGTAATGAGTGCTGGAGAAATCCCAGACAATGTCCAAGCTCCTCCTGTAACTACGGCAGTACCTATAGATACTCCATTTTTATATACTGTAATCACGGTTCCTGGTGCTTCAGTAGAAGTACCACTTACAGTAGTAGCTCCATCACTGATAGGGCCAGTAACCACGGGTGCTGTAGTAGCAACAATGATTGCCCCACTCTGTAAACCAGATACAGAAGTACCAGGTTGTAGGTCTATCATTTCTTCCCAGCCAGCTATGCCGCTTTTTTCTGTACCCCCTATATCGGAGATAGGGCCTTTTAATCCACCTTGTGTACTTTGTACGGTATTGGCTACCATACGGAGTGGAGTACTAGTAGTAATGTTAAAGGGTGCTGCTTGTAAAATAGAAAAAGGAACAAAGAAATCATAAAATACATCAGGATTACCACATTCGACAGTAAGTGCAATCACTTTTTGTGAGTACTGTGATTCGAGGTAAGTTTGAATGAGTGTTCCATTAGTTCCTATAGGTATGTTATCTACATTATAGACTCTGACTCCGAAGTTAGTAACATATTCTATTTCTATCTCGAAGCCATGGGTGTCATTTGGACTAGGGTCTGCTGCTCCAAAAAGCTGGTCAGTATCTATCAAAATACTATAGCCTTTGGAAGCAGGGCTAAACGCACCCAAACGGAAACGGAAAAAAATGTAAGTGCCATCAAAAGCTGTGGCAGCAGAGTATTTATTGGTATTCTGTACAAAATCTGTGAATCCACAACTTGGGCCTGTGGCTAAATCGCTATTTGGTTCGTTTTTAGCAGGGATTTTTCGGAAAGGGACTTCACTTTCGGTTTCATCATTTGTTACAAAAACGCCCCCACTAGTCGTGGCATAGCCATCTTTATTGGAGTCTAGAGGTCTTACCCCTCCTACCAAATCTGTTGATGGCTGAAAAATAAGTCCAGGAGATTGTGCATACACACTTGAGCCCAATAAGCCAAACATTATGAGGCCCATAAGCACTCCTAATGTTTTGTGGTATTGGGTTCGGAACAGTGAATGAGTTAGTTTCTCGGCTATACTTTTTGCAGTAAAAATTTGTGTCATTTTTCTGTTAATTTAGTAGGTAATAAAATTGTTAATTATTTAATTGTCGTTTAAAGAGTGTGTGATCAATCATACATCCACAGAGTGATTTTAATTAAAGAATGCTTATATTTTAATTATTTTACATAAATATCATATATATTCCATTCCCTTTACTCTATCAGGAGATGAGTAATGTGGCATGAGTTTTTAATTTTATCTGAGGAATACACTTTACGTATAACCAATGCTAAGGTAGCTAAAAAAATTACCGAGGAAATAAATGAGGTTGTATGACAATTTTTGTGATAAACAATAGAACTAGTGTCCTTAATATATCTAACTTTCTTATTATCAAGCAGATACATTTTTATAATAACCTTAATTATTCAAGCTCCACAAAAATTGTCAGATAACCATAAATGAAAGAAGGCATTGTTTTTATTTATGAATTTTGAAATGTATGTTTTAAGTAAAAAACAAATAAAACATGTGATTAAAACATATCCAATGTTATTTTTTTAAAAAAATACCAAAGAAATCGTTTAATCTTTTAACTTAGCTACTTTGACTTACCTTTAATAAAAGTTACTCTCTATCTTCTTTTTTTTGAGAGTATTAACTAATATTGTATATCATTTTATCATAAAAAAGGTTTATATACGGTATATTATAAGTATAATAAAAAGAGAACACTTTTTTTATATACTAACTCAATATAGAATAATTGATAACAGAATTCTACACACGGTGAAATACTGAACACATTCAGTAAAAAACAAGATTTTCTTACATAACTCTTTTTTTATGCTAAAACGCTTTCATATTTATCCTTCTGTTAGTGAGAGATGAGTTGCGGGTTTATAAAAAATCTGACAATGAAAGTTTTACTCAAGCTACAAGATATTTTCGTTCAACTCCACCTAAACTCTCCCCTCAGGAGAGGGCTTTCTCACCTTCCCAATGAGAGGAAGTGCTCGGCAGTTGGGAAGGTCTCGTCTATTCGTATAATATGGAGAATTTTACTCAAGCTAAATGAGTACTTTATTTTGAAAGCTTTACTAAGCGACCTTATTCAAAACAAAAAAAGGAAACCACTCATCAAGTGATTTCCTTTTTTTGTATGCTTGGATAGAATAGATAAATCAATGTTCATCTCCCTCATAAATCCACATAGGTTCAGTTTCGCCTGCACGCTCAAAGCCATTTTTCTTATAAAACTCTATGGCTTTACCATCGGCAGTTAAAGTCTGCATGTGAAAGTCCCCATATTTCTCTTGCATCTTTTCTAAAATCATTTTACCAATGCCATTGCCTTGATACTCAGGGTGTACAATAAAATGTGGATAATACACGACCAAGTATCCATCAGAGATAGCACTGCCTAAGCCTACTAGCACATCTTCTGCATAAGCAGTAACGAGGGTATGAGAGTTGAGCAAAGCCTTATAAAGCAAGTCAGGTTTTTTGGCAGAAGACCACTCATTGCTTGCATAGAGGTCTATCAGCTGCTTTTTATCCAATTTTTTATCGGTACGTAATTCGATTTCCATTTCCTTTATTTTTAATATTTATACATAAAAACATCCTTAATATTTTGATTTAAGAATACTTGTACATTGTAAGAACCCAAATAATAAATAAAAGTTAGAATATAGCCAAATAAAATACTGAATATACCCAAGAAAAAACAACACTTTTTTGCACACCTCTTTTTTTATGCTAAAACGCTTTTATATTTATTTTGTAAAGTTAATTTCAAATTAAATTAATTGTGGATAAGTTGTGGATAACCTCATATCCGTAAATTTCTAGTTATCAAAGACTTATCTCTCAAAATCACTCCTTAGTCTTTGTTGATAGCCATCTTTAAAATCATTCTAAATTGAGTTTCAGCATTGACAATGCCAAAAATTATCTTCTCCTTTGTAGAATAATAATACAGCATTGAATAGAATTATCTCCATATCACTCCTCTTACTTTTTGGCTTGGGGTCTTTAGTACCTAAAAGCGATATGGAAGAGCTATTTAAAATCCCCAACCTTATCCAGCATTATCAAAATAGTCATAGCAATTTGAGTTTATTAGATTTTATTGCGGCTCATTATAACCAAACCAACCATGATGACCTAGCACATGAGCAACTTCCACTAAAGCATCATCATCACCAAGGCTTACAATTATTTGATGTCTTAATCTCTGTGATGCCTGAGTTAGTAGCTTTTCAAGATATTGACTTTACAATCTACACGCCTAGTATTTGTCCTAAATATCATTTTTTATATTCTCCTATTTTCTCTCCTCCTCCACAAGCTTAGTTCTGTTTCCCTTTTTACCCTGCCCTACTTTTTGGTTTTTTATTGATGATAAAATACTAAGTAGTTTGGTGTAGGTCTCACAATAGAATTAAGAATATTAATTACAAAAAAATGATAGATAATTTAATTGCTTTTAGCATCAAGAATAAACTGATTATTCTGATGCTGACCCTTGTCTGGATTATTTGGGGTGTATATTCACTGACCCAACTGCCCATAGATGCCGTGCCAGACATCACCAATAACCAAGTCCAACTCATCACTCAATCTCCTAATTATTCTGCCCAAGAGGTAGAGCGATTTATTAC
>JBBRUH010000474.1:0-4154 GCA_038248005.1 Cytophagales bacterium
CTTGACCCAGGGCTTGATCATCTCTCAGCCTGTGCATTTATCAATGCTATCAAGCAAGAAAATGGAGAAATCACTGCTTTTAGGTCTTTTGCTGGAGCCTTAGTAGCACCTGAGTCCGAAGACAACCTTTGGAATTATAAGTTTACTTGGAATCCACAAAATGTAGTAAAAGCAGGACAAAGTGGTATGGCTCAGTTTTTAAAAAATGGTAAAACACAGTATATCCCCTACTGGCAGCTTTTTAAAAGAACCCAAGCCGTAGAAATAGAGGGTCTAGGAAGCTTTGAGGCTTATCCCAACCGTGATTCGCTCAAATACCAATCTGCTTATGGACTAGACCAAATAGAAACCATAGAAAGAGGTACACTTAGAAGAGTAGGCTTTACCAAAGCTTGGGATTTGCTAGTCCAAATTGGGCTGACAGATGATGATTTAGTACTTAAAGATTTATCCCAAAGTACTTATCAAGACTTCACTACTTCTTTTATCAAAATAAATAAAGACAAAGACGCTACGCAAAACCTAGTAGAGTATCTCAATATCTCTCCAGAAGATGAGTCTTTTCAAAAAATACTTTGGCTTGGATTACTAGAAGATGAAAAAATAGGGTTAGAAAAAGTGACTCCTGCACAGGTATTGCTTCATCGTCTTCACCAGAAATGGGCATTACAGCCCGAAGATAAAGACATGGTGGTGATGCAACATCAAATAGAATATATCAAAGATAAAAAGAAGTATAGAAAAGTGGTAGATTTGGTCGTAAAAGGAGAAAATGCCCAACGTACTGCCATCGCCAAAACCGTAGGACTTACCCTTGCGATGGCTACAGAGTTACTTATGCAAGGAAAAATACACCTAAGAGGTGTTTTTATACCAACAGCGCCCTCTTTGTATGTACCTATTCTTGCTGAGCTAAGTAAATATGAAATTAATTTTAAAGAGAAAACGGAAGAGTTAGGAATGAATTAAACTTAGGATAAATAGAACATAAAACTAATTAAATTATCTCAAAATAAAGCATTGGTTTACAAGATAATAAGTCTTGAACATCATCAAAAACATAAATGATTCTCTATATTTGCGTATATTGAAGAAAAAAAATTGTAAAAAATAGATATAACATTGAGTGTATGGCGAAGACAGATAAAAAAATAGTCATTCTTGGAGGTGGAGAAAGTGGTGTGGGAGCGGCTTTACTAGCACAATCAAAAGGGTTTTCGGTGTTCTTATCAGATAAGAGTGAAATCACTGAAAAATACACTAACATCCTAGATGAGCATAAAATAGCGTATGAACAAAGTCAGCACTCAGAAGCCATCATCTTAGAAGCCAGTGAGATTATCAAAAGCCCTGGTATTCCTAGCGATATTCCTATTCTGATTAAGGCAAAAGAGAAAAAAATCCCTATAATTTCAGAAATAGAATTTGCAGCAAGATATACCTCTGCCAAAATTATTGCGATTACAGGTAGCAATGGCAAAACCACTACTACTTTGCTCACTTACCACTTACTACAATCTTGTGGCTATAGTGTAGGCTTGGCAGGTAATATAGGAGAGAGCTTTGCACAAAAAGTAATGATTCAAACGCCTGATTATTGGGTGCTAGAGATTAGCAGTTTTCAACTAGAAGACTGCTATAAATTTAGCCCTGATGTAGCTATCCTATTGAATATCACGCCTGACCACCTTGATCGTTATGAAAATAACTTTCAGTTATATGTAGAAGCAAAGTTTAGGATTACGCAAAATCTAAGTTCAAAGCAACATTTTATTTATCTAAAAGACAATGCAGCTATTAGCCGAGAAATCAGAAAAAGATCTATCTCAGCTACACAATATGCCATCTCTTTAAGTGAAAATCAAGAAAATGGAGCATACCTTAAAGATGATACACTCATCTTCAACCTAAAGAAAACTAAGCAAACGCTCAAGATAGATACACACGAGATTCCACTAAAGGGCAAGCATAACCTCACCAACTCAATGGCTGCTGTATTGGCATGCTTGCAAGTAGGAGCAAATTTAGAAGAATTGGTTACTTATTTTAAAAGCTTTGAAGGTGTGCCACACCGATTAGAAGAGGTGGCAGTGATTAATGATGTCAAGTTTATCAATGACTCTAAGGCTACCAATGTAGATTCAGTTTACTTTGCTTTGGATAGCTTCGATGAGCCTATTGTATGGATTGCTGGTGGAGTAGATAAAGGCAACGATTATGATAAAATAAAAGAATTAGTACATCGAAAAGTAAAATATTTAATCTGCTTGGGCAAAGACAATCGCAAATTGTTCAATACTTTTAAAGATGATTTGAAGATTGTGTATCAAACAGATAATATCAGAGATGCTGTAGAGCAAGCATTTAGCTTGGCAAAAGCAGGAGATGTTATTTTATTTTCGCCTGCTTGTGCTAGTTTTGATTTATTTGCCAATTATGAAGATAGAGGTGAGCAATTCAAAAAAACTATTACAAAAATAAACCGAGTAGGTAGGCTAAGATAACTTCTAATAAGGAAGATATTAGTGATGAGTTATAAATAATGAGTTATATTAGTGATATTTTGATAATCACCTCTTTATAACAAAATTAAAATATAAACTAATTTTGACTATCTACTTATTTTTTTAAACCACTCATAATGAGTAATTTAATAAATTAAAATATAGAACTCGTTTTTGACATACAATAAAAAATGGAAGAAGAAAACATCATTGAAAATCGCCCTTCCAAAGAAGCCTTAACAGCTGACAAACATCCTTTTTTGACTTGGCTTGAAAGTACTTTGCAAGGAGATTTATATATCTGGGGTATTATCATTGCACTCTCTTTGCTAAGTATCTTAGTGGTCTACAGTGCTACGGGTTCTTTGGCTTATAAAACAATGGATGGCAATACAGGGCATTATTTATTTAAGCATGCCTCTACTGTCCTATTGGCTTTACTGGCTGTCTGGATTTGTCATCGCATAGACTACCGCTATTATTCCCGCATTTCTATGGTAGCTCTTTTAGTCTCAGTTCCTTTACTTTTAATTGCTTGGAAATTTGGAGCCAATATCAATAATGCTTCTCGTTGGATTACTATTCCATTTATAGGAGGTACTTTTCAGCCCTCAGACCTTGCCAAACTTGCACTCATCTCAAGCATAGCAAGTATGCTTTCTAAAAGACAAAATACGGTAGATGATTTTCAAGAAACTATTTTCCCTGTGCTAGTCTGGACAGGGATAATCTGCACGTTGATAGGTCTTTCAGATATTTCTAGTGCTATTTTATTGTTTATTACCAGTCTTTTGTTAATGTTTATAGGTCGAGTGCCTGTCAATCAATTAATCTTACTGGTCTTGGTTGGGTTTATTTCCTTAATGCTTTCTATGTATGTAGGTCAGCGGATGGGTACTTTTCAAAGCCGTATTGATAAGTATTTTAATTCACAAGAAACTGTTTATCAGGCTGAACAATCCTACATAGCCATTGCTACAGGAGGGATTACAGGAAAACTACCAGGCAATAGTGACCAACGAAATTTTTTACCCAATCCTTATTCTGATTTTATTTATGCCATCATTATAGAAGAATATGGTCTATTAGGAGGATTGTTTGTACTTGGGCTTTATCTTTTGCTCATTTACCGGGGCATTGTAGTGGTTGCAAGCACTAGCCAACCCTTTGGGGGAATTCTCTCCGCAGGGCTTACTTTTAGTATTGGCATCCAAGCTATGCTCAATATGTCCGTAGCCGTAGGACTCGTACCCATTACAGGTGTGCCTCTGCCCTTGCTGAGTATGGGGGGAACTTCACTTCTATTTACAGGAATTGCTCTGGGTATCATATTAAGTGTAAGCCGAGGAGATATAGATAAAAGTATAGGTGGAAGCAAGGTGATAGAAAATGCTGCACGATAAAGTGGAGAGTTATGGGTTATGAGAGATGAATTATGAGTGATTATTTTTAAGGTATTGATAATGAACACATTACGCTTAGACCAATTGATTACTTCATTTTTAATCCTGTATTCAACAACTTCAACTAAAACATAGTAAATTATAGTAATAAATAGTATTTTATGCTTATATTTGTGTTATGAAATTATCTGATTATGCAAAAAAGATAGGAGTAACTTATAGAACGGCTCACAATCATTGGAAAAAA
>JBBRUH010000475.1:0-4126 GCA_038248005.1 Cytophagales bacterium
AAGTGCTATGGTCTCAGCCGGCAAACCAGAGAACAGCAGCAAAATCCCCCAAAAAGACAATATACCGAATGCAGGAGGTTGTTTTTAAATTATTTATAAACCAAACAAATTTTAAAGAAATGAAAAAATCATTGAAAAAAATTGCTTTAGTGGCTACTTTTAGTTTAGTTTCCGTAACTGCTGCTTTGGCATGTAATGGCTCACTACTTATATCAGAGACTGATGTGGCAAAGGCACAGAGAGACTTTGCAAGAAATTGTCCATCGGGTTCTTTTGTTACCTTCAAGATAGCTGAATCTGGCGAAAGTTTCACTTTGATAAGATAATCCTGATGAATCCTTATTTATTCTCTTACTTTACTAAAAGTGGGAGAGTTTAAAAAATTATAATATTTATGCTTAGATTTATATTTTATTGCTTTATTATTCTACTATTTGCTTGCCAAAAAAAGAATGATATGTTTGATTTGGAATTTACGCAAGAAAGTATTTTTTTAAATGGCAAAGGTCAAGAACTTTACTCAGACTTTCAGTTGTCTGTATCAAAAGACAAACGCATTCTAGTAGGATTTGATGGAGCAAGGAATATATTGGACTTTTTTGATGTAGAAAAAGAAATATTCATCAAATCTGTTAGCTTTGATGAATATGGCCCGGATGGTGTAGGAAAGCCTCAAAAGGTTTTTTATTTTAACGAAAAACATATTTTTTTTTATGATGGATATCATTTGATAGAAACTGATATAGAAGGAAATATTCAAAAAAAGATTTTATTATGGAAAAAGCATTCATCTATTGATGAAAAGTTTGTTAATAATGATAATCCAATCAGTTTTCCGCCCTACTTTCCTTTTATTTATCGAGAAACTGATGGAAATATTTATTATGCCAGAACTCTTTATGTAGATCAAATGATTCATAAATCATTTAATAGTAAGACTTCTATCATAGGGAGGCTCAACTGGCAGAATGATAATGTAGAAGATTTGCCTATCTATTTTCCAGAGTTTTTATTACAGAAAGATAAATATTTTGGGTTGATGTATCATCCTCAACTTACTTTTTGGAAAGATAAACTAGTTATCAATTATACTCCATTTTCTGAAATTTTTGTGTATAATTTAGAAGGTAAATTTTTAAATAAGTATGATGTTTTATCTTCAAAGACATCTAACCGAATATCAGGACTACCAATAGCTAGTAAAGACAACTTTGATAAAGTATTTAAAAACTTTTATAAAGGACCTAAATTTTACTCATTGCACTATGACCCTATCTATGAAGTATTCTATCGCTTTCATGAAGTAAAAAAATTAGATTATCAAGGAAAAACCCTCCAAAGAGACATCTACCTGATGATTATGAACGAAAACTTTGAAGTTATCCAAGAAGAAAAAATGCCTGAAACTATTAATAACCCTGCACTATGTCTAGTTTTACCCCAAGGAGGCTTACTCGTAGGCGTAGCAGGAGACCAAGTACGTGAAGACCACTTTACATACAATATAATAAAGATTAATAAGAAAAAATAATACCAAGCCAAAGCCAAATTTGTAATCCAGACTCCAGAGCCAAAAGATTTGTAATCTTATTAGCCAAAAGCAATAAAACTTGCCATCTCCCAAAAAAACTTTACCTTAGCTTTATTGATAATAATGGAGCATAATCAAAATATCAATATATTTTAAACTATAAATATGTTAATGTACCAAACTTTATTAAATTAAATTTGGAGTTTTCATTTTTTTTTTTTTTGATTTGCATATCTTCAAAGGGTTAATACTATGGTCTCAGCCGGCAAACCAGAGAACAGTAGTACTCACCCCAAAGAGATAATAAACCAAATGCAGGAGGTTGTTTATTTTAATTATTTTTAAACCAAATAAATTTAAACAAAATGAAAAAATCATTAAAAATTTTACTCTCAGTAATTGTATTTACTGTGTTTCTATTAAATGTCCATATCTCTCTTGAAAATGTAGGTGGTTTGACTTTACCTGTATTGAAAGTTGGAGAAGCAAAAGCGTCAGGTCCTGTTTGTTTTCATAATGCTGAGCAAATGGCAGGCTCAATGACTAATTTCTGCAGTGGAGTGCAGTGTATAGTAGCACCTGGTTATAGAGGTAGTGAAATGTATCAATGTGGGGGTGCAACCTTAAAATAAATTGATTTAATCAATTTATTGGAATTCAGGATAAGTATCTATTTTCACTTGCTTAGTCTATTTTTTCTCTGAAAATTTAGTTAAATCGCAAGCTATATTTTATGATTAGAAAGTAATGCTTGATGAAAATATGATACTTAACTTTTTGGTAGTGTTATAAATGTAATGTTTTCAAATTTTGAAAATCATTGTAAGAGTATCTATATGAGAAAAAAAGCATACTGAACTCACCCTTACAAATATAACACTACCAACTTTTTTATGGCATATTTGACATTCACCTTTACAAATCAAAATATCTAACTTTTATCTTTACAAAGCAAGTTGTGCTGAAAAGCATTTTTATTATCAAAAAATTGAACTATTTAATACAGGAATGATAGTTACAGAACTCTAAAGGTAAATTTTCGTGTTCATTTTTAATTTTGTTAAATAATTGTGTTTTATGAATAAAATAATTATTATAATAATTCTCATAAGTTTGTTTAGTTGTAATGATTCTTCTACAGACCAGAATACTGAAAAGGTAATCACAAATGTCAAAAACATCAAAAACTTTCCTTATGAACAAACTCTACAAGGTGAAAAAATACTTACAGATCAATTTTATAAAAATGGATCTATCGCAGTTTTAGATACTTTGTTATTAATTGGAATTTACGAAGATACTGTAAAATATAATATTTATGGTGTCAATTCTCTCCAACATCTTGGTACACTAGGGACAGTAGGTGATGCTCCTGATGATTGGAATGTTGTCTTCCATGTGAATCAGCACGAAGTCAATCAAGATGGTATAATGTTATGGTTTGCTGATGTGATAAAGGGTCAGTCGTTCAAAGTAAATCTTTCAAAAGTAATTCAGGCGAAGTCTCCCAAGCCTATCATTGAAAAAACCATTGATATTAAGGCAAATATCTTCCCTTTTAATCAATTGATTTATATAAATGATGAAAAGGTCATAGGAAATCTAGGGATTAATGAGGTGGACGGGGGGCGGATTAAATCATTTAACCCTCAAACACAAGAAATAATTAAAAAAGTAGGATTATTTCCTAAAATAAAAAATTCTCAAGGCATACCTTCTCCGGTTTTCTATAATTTTTATTTTGCAGATTTTGCGAAACACCCTTCCAAAGATGTATTTGTACAAAGTATGAGCGTGTTTAATCGAATTGACATCTTTGATACCAACTTAGACTTAATTAATAGTATCGTAAGTGGCGAAAATTGGGATGACGATTACTTTGACGCCAAAGAAATGGATATTATGGGTGACCCTTTGAAAGATAAAATAGATGGTTATTCCACTATGAGTGTTACGAAAGACTTTATTTATGCAGTATCCGCAAATAAAAAAAAGAATGTAGATGGAGAAGTGAAAGAAAGTCAAATCAAAGTATTTGATTGGGAAGGAAATCCAAAATGTTTGATAAGTGTTCCAGATGACCTATTTAGTATTTCTGTAGATGCTAAAGAAGAATATCTATATGCTATTGACTTTAATAATGAGAAGGTACTGCGCTATAATATCAAAAAACTAACTAAGGAATGGAAAAAATAAAATACATTATCTATTTTGTTATAGGCTTAGTAGTGGTATCATTTCTACCGCCTTATTTGGTAAAGTACTATTATAGTAGTCAGATGCCTGTAATCAAATTTGAAAAGACAAAACACGATTTTGATACTTTATATACTAAGGTACAAGCTAATACATATTTTGTATATAAAAATACTGGGAAAAAACCATTGAAGATTGATAGAATACAAACTGCTTGTGGGTGTATAATCCCTACGTGGAACTCTAACGAATTATTACCCAATCAAATTGATAGCTTCAAAGTAGAATACAACACTGAAAATAAAGGCTATTTTATCAAAGAAATTATGGTATTTTCGAATAGTGAAACCAGTCTAAATCGTTTGGCAATTTCTGGTTTTGTGCCTTTTGAGTTTTAGT
>JBBRUH010000476.1:0-4111 GCA_038248005.1 Cytophagales bacterium
AACCACGGATGGAGGTAAGGTTATTAATCCTCAGTGGTGGTTCGTGAAGACACGAACCACGGATGGAGGTAAGGTTATTAATCCTCAGTGGTGGTTCGTGAAGACACGAACCACGGAAAAGGAAATATGACACTGTCAAGATTCTCTACTCTGAATAAACCCATCTACTTTTTCGTGCAACGAACCTACTTCTTTGGCACGTTGGGTTTGTCCTTTGGCTTTAAGATATTTTTGAAAATGGACTAAAGAGGTGTGCATAAGCTTAAGGTCTTGCAGAGAAATTTGAAAGCGAGTCTCTGCATCTTCCTCAAAGTCAGTTTCGTCTCCTTGCTCAAATCTATCGTCCTCATAGCCTGTTGCCCACTCAGGGAGAGGCTCATCTGTTTTTTTCTTAGTTTTTGGGGAAAGTGTTGGTGTATCTTTAGCAGGTTTTTCAGTATTATTCCATTGTTTTTTGACCAATTTACTGACCTTGTCTATGAGTACCTTGGGGGATATGATGGCTATTTTGGGCATTTTTGAGTCTTTTCAGAAAACAGGTTATAATTTTTTAATCTGATGTGCAAAATAAGTGATAAAAATTAATAATTTATAATTTCTCAAACTATAAAGCCTGTATAGAAGTTATCTATACGTTTATAAGTATTAACAACTACTGTAAAACAAAAAAAATAAAATTTTAATTTCGTTATTTTATCTAAAAATTAGCCCTTTTTGGATAAAATATGAATTTTTGAAGACAACTAAACCATGTTTTCTTAATAATTAACCATATAAAATGAGGCTTTGGATATATTATGCACGATAAAGTTAAGAAAAAAGTAGAATCAGCCATCCTTGCTGCTCAAAAGAAAGACACATCTACTCTGCGTTGTCCACTTAAATGTTGGGATATATTCTCTATGGTTCAGGCAGAAATTAAATCAAAAAAATGTAAATAGTAAAATCTTTAAATTGTATTTTTTGAAGATATATTATGTTTTTTTTAACATGAAAAATAAGAAAAATAAAAAATGATTATTTCACAAATTAAATACTATCAAAGGTAGGCTTGGCGTTAATTTTGCTAATTAGTACACTAATATCTGCCTTATTTAGTATCTTACAATGTGATGAACGCCATTTTAAAAAATATCATTTTTCTTTCTGCATTTTTATTGATTAGCAACCCATCAAATGCTCAAAACCAAAATACAATAGATAGTCTATTGCAGACAGTTTCTATTGCAAAAAACACTCAGAAAGTACAGATATTATCATCATTGGCTTGGGAATATCGTAATTTTGACCCTGATAAATCAATACAATACGGTGAGCAAGCTTTAAAATTAGCACAGAAATCACAAAATAATAAAGGAGTCTCTTACAGTCTAAGAGTAATAGGCTTGGCTTATCGCAGTAAATTAGACTATATTCGTGCTAGAAAATACTTATTTCTGGCACTTCCTTTTGCTGAAAAAAGTGATAATCATTTAGAAGTAGCCCAATGTCTATTGGATATTGGCGAAATCTACAAACTAAGAGGTGATTACAAACAAGCTCTCGATAAATACAAAAGATCTGTAGAGATTTTTGAAGAAGTTCAATATAAAGAAGGCACTGCCAAAGCATTGAGTGGTATTGCGGATGTCTATTATAAACTTGCCAAATACCAGACTGCCCTACGCTTTGCACTCAAAGCCTTAATGATTTCTCAAAACTCAAATACTGATGAAGGAGTCAAAGAAGCAAGTTTGATTCTCTCAGAAGCTTATGCAACTGTGGGTAATTATCAAGAGGCTTATCATTATTATCTCTTGCATACAAGTGTGAAAGACAGCGTATTTTTGATGGAAAAATCAAAAGAGATTCATAATCTTGAGAGAACCTTTATAAAAGAACGAAAAGCTCAAGTAGATAAGATAAATCGAGAAAAAGCTGTAGAGAAGGCAATTACAGATAAAAAACGAAGCGATAATGTGCAGTATTCCTTCATTTTTATTATCTTCATTCTGCTTTTTGGAGTTATCTTCGCACTAGGTAAATTTGATATACCTCAATATACACTTGAGAGTATTATATTTTTAACTCTGCTACTGCTTTTCCGTTTTATCTTGATTATGATTATGCCCTTTGCAGATGTATATGCAGAAGGAAGCCCTATGATGATTTTGGTTGCTAATGTAGTCTTGGCTTTGATGTTTATGCCTTTGCATAAGTTCCTAGAGAAGATATTAAAAAAGAAGGTAATTAATGAACACCAAGATGAAGAAAAGATAAAAATGAGTACTTTCATCAAAGATAAACTTACAAATCGCAAGAAAAAGCTATCGAAATAGTATTTTTTTTATTATCATCCCTTAATTTTGTAGTCTAATTAATTTGTATTTTCTTGTGAAAAAATATCTTTACAATAGCCTTAAACTTAAATTTTGGTATTATATTCCGCTTTTTTGTATCTTAGCGAATTGTAATCACCACAATCCGCCACAAGACGTCATCAAAACTTGGAAAGTAAGCCAAATCAAAATAGGACTTCCAGACATAAGTAAAAATTCAGAGCAAATTATCTGGAAAGAAGTAGATTTTGTGGATGATATTTTTTATGATTTTAAGAAAGATGGAACTTATACTATCTATAAGAATAATCAGACTGACACAGGTACGTGGAAGTTAAGTGCTGATAATAAAATATTACTCTTATTTTCAGAATTAAATGAACGTGATAATATTGAATTTTTGATAGAACACTTTACGGATTTTAATCTCACACTCAGCACCAATGAAAAAGACAATCTGGAAAAAATTATCCTCATCCCTCAATAGTAAAGTTTTTACGAAAAAACTTCCTGAAAATCTTGCTCAGTATCAGCCCAAACTCACACATATTCGCCTTGAAGCTTCTAGCAAATGTCAGCTCAAATGCTCTCTCTGCATCACAGGATTAAGACTGACCCGCCAAAAAGACAATTCCGTAGGCTGGGGAAATTTAAGCTTAGAAACTTTCAAGACTATTCTAAAACAAAACCCTACACTCCGAAGCATAGAAATCTCTAACTATGGCGAGATATTCTTAAACCCTGAATTGCCTGATATTATCCAGTATGCCTTCCAAAAAAGAGTGAGACTTTCGGCT
Source organism: Cytophagales bacterium (assembly GCA_038248005.1). GTDB lineage: Bacteria > Bacteroidota > Bacteroidia > Cytophagales > Microscillaceae > JAABSX01. The sequence continues at coordinate 3,116 of JBBRUH010000476.1, forward strand.
ATGAATGGGGTAAATCTTAATCATCTGCCCAAAGGAATGGCAGAAATACTGGTCAAATACAAATTTTACAAACTGAAAGCATCTATAGATGGCACTAGCCAAGAAACCTATCAAATCTACAGAGAAGGAGGAAATCTTGAAAATGTGCTTGCTAATATCCAAGAAATCAACCATTTCAAAGAAAAATACAACTCAAAATATCCTAAACTCAAATGGCAATTTATCATCTTTGGGCATAATGAACATCAAATCTTAGAGGCTCGGCTAATGGCTCAAGACTTGAATATGGGCTTCAAGGCAAAATTCAACTATTCACCCAAAGAATTTCCAATCAAAAACCCTGAAAAAATAAAGCAAGACATCGCCCAAGAAGTAAGCAGTGTCGAGGAATATGAAGAAAAAAACCAGACACTCTATTCTCCTGCCTGCCTCCAACTCTGGACTGCCCCACAAGTAAATTGGAATGGTAAATTACTAGGCTGTTGTGTCAATCATTTTGGAGATTTTGGTAATGTACTAGAACACGGACTTCAAAATTCTCTTCAAAGTGAAAAATACCAATATGCCAAAGCGATGGTCTTAGGTGAAAAACCAGCCCGTGAAGACATCCCCTGCACACACTGTAAACGCTACCAAAAAGTTAAAAAAATGCCTTTCAGAGAAGCACTTCTCAGGACTTTGAGGGAGAAGTAAAAGTAGGTCAGTGATTTGATTATTTGGTAGTGTTATAAATGTAATGTTTTCAAATTTTGAAAATCATTGTAAGAGTATCTATATGAGAAAAAAAGCATACTGAACCCACCCTTACAAATATAACATTACCAATCCTTATTGACAAAAGTTTAAATTCAAAATATTGTACTAAAAATTATTTGTGATTAGTTTTACCAAAAAAACATGACACATATCTCAAAAGATACGCTATGGAAAGGCATCATTGAAGATTTATTTGATGATTTTCTTTATTATTTTTTTCCTGATTGGGCAACCCAATCC
>JBBRUH010000477.1:0-4110 GCA_038248005.1 Cytophagales bacterium
AGAAACGAAGGGGAAAAGCTGTGTTAGATTGGCTAAATGGAGTGTGAAATAACGATTACTCAAAAAAATATCAATTAATGAAAAATGAAGATTCTGTTATCAGAGATAACTACAGTAGAGGAAATGTAGCAGATTTTCTAAGAGTGCATACCAAAGAGGGAGCTGACCTCTCTATTGTATCAGCTTTCTTTACTATGCAAGCATACCACATGCTTAAAAAACAATTCAATAGCATTAAGCATCTCCGTTTTTTGTTTGGTGAACCTAACTTCCTGAAAATAGATGATTCCAAAGAAAAGAAATCTTTTAAAATCGTAGAAGATAGATTAGACCTCACCAATGCTTTGCAGCAAAAGGCAGAGGCAAAGGCTTGCTATGACTGGATTGAAGAAAAGGTAGAAATCAAGTCTATGACAAAACCTGACTTTCTGCATGGTAAACTGTATCATATCCAAAACGCAAATAATCAAGAGGCACAAGCCGTTTTAGGAAGTTCTAATTTTACGGTGAGTGGATTGGGTTATGGCAAAAAACCTAACATAGAACTTAACTATGTCATTCAAGACAGAAGAGATTTAACAGAACTCAAAGAATGGTTTGATGAAATCTGGGAAGGCAGAGCTAAGGATGTAACAGTCGTAGATGTCAAAGAACAAGTGTTGGAACACCTCACGCGACTCTATGCCAACAACACGCCTGAATTTATCTACTACAAAACCCTTTTCCATATCTTTGAGGAGTACATCACTGAAACACAGCAAAGCAATATCTTTGATGAAAATCTCAACTTTACGAGTACTGATATATGGAGTACCCTTTTTAAATTTCAGAAAGATGGAGTTATCTCTATCATCAACAAACTCAAAGCCTTTAATGGCTGTATTTTGGCGGATAGTGTGGGCTTAGGTAAGACTTATCAGGCACTTGCAGTAATTAAGTATTTTGAACTCAAAAATGACCGTGTATTGGTACTCTGCCCTAAGAAACTACAAGAAAACTGGACGGTCTATTCTTCTTATTACAACAGCAGGCTTAATCCATTTACGGATAATAGGCTCAACAAATTTGCTTATCAAGTACTTTGTCATACTGACCTTAGTCGTGAAAAAGGAGACCGTGATGGAATTAATTTTTCAACCTTTAACTGGGGTGCATTTGATTTGGTGGTGATAGATGAATCACATAATTTCCGTAATAATACCAAAGGAAAGAAAGATGAAAATGGCAATGTCATCACCAAAAGTCGCTATGAAAGATTACTAGAAGATATTATCAAGCAAGGGGCAAAGACAAAGGTACTTCTACTCTCTGCTACTCCTGTCAATAATGACTTGACTGACCTACGCAATCAGCTAGACTTCATCACCGAAGGAGATAAAAAAGCCTTTGCAGACTCACTCAATATCCAAGATTATCATAATACACTGAATACTGCCCAAAGAACTTTTAAGGAATGGCTTAAAAAAGGGCAAAGCAAAGAAAAGTTTTTGATGGCTTTGAGTTCTGATTTTTTTACACTCCTAGACCATCTTACCATTGCTCGCTCCCGAAGACACATAGAGCAGTATTACAAAGAAGAAATGCAAAAAATCGGTGCCTTTCCTGAAAGAAAAAAACCTCGCTCTGTCTATTCTCCCATAGACTCCGAAGGGATGTTTAAAACTTTTGATGAAATCAGTGCACAAATAGAAAATTATAAACTGGCTATATTCAGCCCTTCACAGTTTGTAAAAAAAGAATTTCATTCAATTTATGAGAAGACCAAAGTAAAAAACTTTACACAGTCTGAACGTGAAAGTCACCTTATCGGAATGATGAAAATGAACTTCCTCAAACGCTTAGAAAGCTCTGTCTTTGCTTTTGCGATTACGATGGAAAGAACTTATAATAAAATAAAAGCCCTAGAAGAACGCATAGAGAAGTTTAAAGCCTACAAAGACCAAAATCAAAAAATAGAATTTGAAAATATAGACTTGGATGATACCGAAGATGAAGAACTCTTAGATGCACTCCAAATCGGTGAGAAATATGTCTATAATTTATCTCATCTTGATTTTGAGAAATGGCTAAAAGCTCTCAGAGCGGATAGAAAACAAATCAATGACCTCTGGAAAGATGCCAAAGATGTAAGTATCCAAAGAGATGCTAAACTTGCACAACTTAAGCAACTCATTCAAACCCAAGTAAAAGAACCTAGCATTACCAAAGATAAGAGAAAGGTAAAAAAAATAGTAGTCTTTACTGCCTTTGCAGACACAGCTACTTATCTCTACAAAGCCTTAGAAGACTGGGCAAAGAATACACTGGGCATACATATTGCCCTCGTAACAGGTGGAAGCTCTGCCAATTATAGTACACTTGGAAAAGCTAACTTTACGGAGATATTAACTAACTTTTCACCCATCTCCAAAAAGAGAGAAAAACTAAAAGACTTACCCCAAGAGGAAGAAATAGACCTGCTCATCGCCACGGATTGTATCTCAGAAGGGCAAAACCTACAAGATTGTAACTATTTGATTAACTATGACATTCACTGGAATCCTGTGAGAATTATTCAGCGTTTTGGGCGAATAGACCGAATTGGTAGCCAACATACCCATATCCAAATGGTAAACTTTTGGGCTACCGCAGACCTAGACAAATACCTCAAACTGGAAAGCCGTGTCAAGGCAAGAATGGCTCTAGTGGACATCACAGGCACTGGTGAAGATGACTTACTCAGTGAAGAGCAAGTACACCAAGACCTTAAATTTAGGGATGAACAACTCAAACGCTTGAAAGACGAAGTGCTTGACCCCGAAGACCTAGAAGAAAGCATCAGTTTGGCAGATTTCTCCTTAGATGATTTTAGGATTGACTTGGTAAACTTTATACAAAAAAACCAAGAAGCTCTCGCCTCTGCTCCCATAGGTCTGTATGCTGTAGTGCCTTCTAAGAGTGATAAATATAGCCTACAAGCAGGTGTCATCTTTTGCCTAAGACAAAAGCCTATCCTTGGAAAAGAAACTATCCAAAAGCCTTCACAGACGAACCCTCTGCATCCTTATTATTTGGTTTATATCAGTGAGGATGGTAAACAAGTATTGGGTACTTTTGTGCAAGCCAAAAAGATACTAGAAATATTCAAAACAAGCTGTTATGGTAAAAATAAAGTCTTCCAAGAGCTTTGTGATGCCTTTGATGCTGAAACGAATAATGGACAAACAATGGACAAATATGATGACTTGCTAAAAAAAGCGATGAAAACTACTTTGGAGAGTTTCAGAAAGCGAGAAGCCGTGAGCCTTACCAAAAGCAGAAGTGCCATGATTACTGCCAAAAGCGAAAAAGCAGAAGACGAGCAAGATTTTGAATTGATTACTTGGTTGCTAATAGAAAGTAAATCATAAAAAATGCTAAATTTGGTGTAAAATGCTCCACGTCCTCGAGAAGTGGAACATCTGAACAGGAACAAAGAAAAAATATCTATAAAATATGGAAGCAAAAGAACTCTTAAAACTTATCAGCTTGGGCGAAACTAGCTTTGTGCAGTTCAAACGAGATGTAATCAATGAGGTAGGTATTGCCCAAGAAATGGTAGCATTTAGCAATAGCAAAGGAGGCAAAATACTGATAGGCATAGATGATAAAACAGGAAATATAGTGGATTTATCCTTTCAAGATATACAGCGTATTAACTCTACACTGGTCAATGCCGCTCAAAACCACGTCAAAAGCCCCATCAAGATTGAGTGTGAAACCATAGAAGCGGAAGGTAAAAAAGTAATCATAGCGACCATAGAAGAAGGCACAGATAAGCCTTATATGGATAAAGAGGGCTTGATTTTTATCAAAAATGGGGCTGACAAACGCAAAGTAACCAGCAAAGAAGAATTGATGCGACTTTTGAAGAGTAGTGGAAATCTCTATGCCGAAGAAATGCTCATTCGTAATAGTATCTATGAAGATATTAATGAAGAAGAATTTAAGAAATTTTATGAGAAAAAATATAAAATTCCCTTCAAATCAGAAAAACTAGGTCAATACATAGAAAATTTAGGTTTGGGAGAACAAGGAAAACTCAATCTTGTAGGAGCTTTGCTCTTCACAAAACATCCTATTAAAAACATA
>JBBRUH010000478.1:0-4107 GCA_038248005.1 Cytophagales bacterium
CATTACACTAAGACTAAATTTTTGTATCATCTAGTCATTATTTTGGATGTAAAGTAAGAAAAGTATATCTTAGTATTTCAGAATTTAATTTTATATTTTAGTTTAAAAGGTTCGTAAAGTTTGTTCTGAGCGAGATGCTCAAAACAGTTTGCTGTTGTGGGTATGTGAATACGCTAAGAGCAGAGGGGATGTGAGAAGCTAACTACTTTTTCTGAGTTTTTTGGACGATTTTATGTGGGCCTATTTGTTCTATCTCATAACCTTTTGGATAAGTTCTGTTGAGGCTATTCTCTAATAACATAGGCGATTTTTCCCAATTAAATACTCTATTAGGGTATCTTCTAAGTTTTAAAAGTCCTTTCAAGCTAGATTTTAGAAGAGGAGATACTCGCTTAAAACCAAAAGCAAGACGCATATCTTCATCTATTAATGCCACAGTAGCAGGTTTGATAAGGAAATGAATCACACTTGGGTACCAACCCTTCACTATTTTGAGTGTAGCCTCTGCTACACGCTGATTGCTTGGAGAGAACTCAAAGTACTTTGCTTGGTATGCTAAAACAAACTCCCTAAATTTACCCATAGTTTCAGGAATATCTTCTAAATTCATTCGCTTCCCTACTTCACAAAAAAAATAAAATAGAGCTTGTTTTTCTACTTCTAAAGGTTTGCGCCAGCCATAGGCTTCAAGCCATACAATGGGGTCAAAGATAAAAGTACTCAATACAAAAAGATAATCCTCATTAGAGATATTAAAATGACTGTGAACCATGTTCATCTGTGCAATGGCCCTTTTACCTTTGGGGCTATCATAGCCATTTTGCATAAACTCTCCAATCAGTACGCCTGTATCATCATAGCGTTTCTGACCTGCTTTGCCAAATTCTCCTGTTCGGTCTAAGAGGGCAGAGACGCTAGGACTGGCAAAAGTACGAAAAAGAGCCATCTCAAGGGCACGGGTCATATCCCAAGGGAACTCATAGCCTATCATCAGTCTAATAATTTCTTGATGCTCTGTAGCAGCATCTAGTCCTCTAATATGGGCTTGGATGGCTGGGTTTCGGAAGATTCCCAATGGTTTCTTATACTGTGTTAAGGGTTTTTGTATGTGTTCTTGCATTTTGAGAGATAGAAAGTTTATGTATCTTTGAATTTAATAAAAATATAGGATTACCAATATAGACTAACTACTTTTTTATGGATAAATATCTTTTTTATCATCCTTTGAGGGTGCGTTGGGCAGAGGTGAACACACAGTCAGTAACGCAATTTTTGCTTTTAAGTAGTTGATAATTAATTAGTTAGATTAATATTTCCAATACTGCAAAAAAGTTCTTACTTTTGATTTTGCATTATTCTAAGTTAAGAACTCTTAATCATTATAAAAATGGAAGTATTGGAAAAGTCAAAATTAGTAGAAATTTTTGTAAAATCAGGTGATTTTTGTAGAGAATTCGCCCAAAGACAAATTTCAGAAACTATCTCTGAAAACATATTGATTGATAATGTGAATCAACTCAGTACCTCTAACTAGTCATAGCGTCTTGCCGCACAACAGCAAACTGATCAGATGCGTCTCGCTCTGGTTACAAGTTTTTGCATCATGCAGCCTTGATTTGGGTTTTAATGTTAGATTTTATATTTGGCGTATATATATTTATTCAGAATTTAATTTTATATTTGAGTTTAAAAAATTTGTAAAGTTTGTTCTGAGCGAGATGCTAAGAACAGTTGCGGGTAAGACCAACAAAGGCTAAACAAACAGATTGTTCAAAAGTCATTTCTTAAAAGTCATCTTTCAAAAGACTTAAAACAGCGGGGGGATTAAACTTTTTTGAAGATTCCTAAAAAAGAACTACATTTGTCATTAACATTGCTTATAAATTTAACAGTTTCGTATCCAGAGTTATGAAAAATATATTTGCCAATAAAGATTTTGCACAGACAGAACTGAATGCTGTGATGGGAGATATTACCCAATTAGAGCAGAAGAAGAAAATTATTCTTCAATGGCAAAAGTACATCGAGAGTGGTAAAATATTCCAACTTTCAGAAACACAGCTAGATATGAGCTTTATTCATCAAATATTTGGCGATTTGCTAGGCTATGAGTACCAAAATGAAACCAATTGGCAAATAGAAATCAAACCCAAAGCCATCCAAGATGCTACTAGACCTGATGCCGTTTTAGGATACTTTGGGACAGGAGGGGAGAAAATCACAAGGGCTGTCATAGAACTCAAAGGGGCAAACATCAACCTAGACAAACCCCAACTCAGAGAAAAAAAAGGTTCACCCGTAGAGCAGGCTTTTGGCTATGTGCCTAAAATGGGTGGTTTTTGTAAATGGGTCATTGTTGCTAACTTTTTGGAGATTAGGCTTTACCATGCAAGCGACAGTAGCCGATATGAAAGGTTTGAAACAATGGCATTGCTCAATGAGGCAATATTGGCTAAGTTTTTATTTTTGCTTAAAAAAGATCGTCTTTTTATCAAAAATAACGAAATACAAAGCCGCATAGACCAACTACTAACCGAAAGAAGAATCTTTGAAGAGAAGGTTTCTAATGAATTTTATTTTCAGTATGAAGAAATCAGGGCAATTCTATTTCAAAATCTTTCCAAAGAAAATCCTAACATAGCACCTGTAGAAGTCTTATCAGCTACCCAAAAACTCATAGACCGTATTATTTTTATCTGTTTTGTGAGAGATACTTTGCCTATGATTAATATCTTGGGCAATATCAAAAAAGGCTTGGCAGTATTATCAGACCATTATCCCCAAAAAGATATTTTTTGGACAGAACTTAAAAAAGCCTTTCACTCTTTTAATGAAGGCTTTTTACCCAAAATACCTCACTTTAATGGAGGACTTTTCAAAAAAGATAATTTGCTAGATACTCGCCTGAAAGTGCAAGATTATCAACTCCTTCCATTGATAGATTTTGTGCTAAAATATGACTTCCAGAGTGAACTCAATGTAAATCTACTTGGGCATATCTTTGAGCAATCTCTCTCAGATTTAGAAAGATTAAGCCAAAATACACCTCAAATCTCCCTCAAACCCAACCAAAGAAAACAGGATGGTATCTTTTACACGCCTGATTACATTACGCAATACATCATCAAAAATACGCTTGGAGCTTATCTCATGGCTCAAAAGAAAATGCTTCTCCAAAAACACAAAGAAGAAAACTTGCAGTTTTGGGAAGCCTATCGTTCTTTTTTAACGCAAATCCGTATCCTAGACCCTGCCTGTGGCTCAGGGGCTTTTCTGACACAGGTTTTTAATTTTTTGTATGATGAATGGAAAATACTGATAGAAGAAATCAATAAAATCAAAGAACCCTTAGACAAATCAATCAAAATACAGAGTAAACAAGGGATTTTTGCCAATACCAAAGAAAGCATAGAACAAAATGAGCAAGAATGGCAAATCAAAAAAGGAATTGTACAGAATAATCTCTTTGGCTTTGATATTAACATGCAGAGTGTAGAGATTAGCAAATTGGCTCTTTGGCTACTGACTGCCAATAAATTTGTGAGCCTTGCCGATTTATCCCAAAATGTCTTTCAGGTCAATACTTTGCTAGAAAAATCTCCTGCTAAAGATTTTGATGTGGTCATAGGTAATCCGCCTTATGTGAGGCAAGAACTCCTCAATACTGAACTCAAACAGGCTCTCCAAAAGCACTACCCCGAAGTCTATAGTGGCACGGCTGATTTGTATGTGTATTTTTATGCAAAGGCTCTCCGACTGCTCAAACCCAAGGGCTATCTTGGCTTTATCACGCCCAATAAATGGCTCAAGACCAAATACGGCACTGCCCTACGCCAATACCTCAAAGAATTTGATATTTTGCAGATTACTGATTTCTTTGAGCTTAGGGTTTTTGAAGATGCCAGCACTGAACCCCTCGTCATCACGATGACCAACCAAAAATCATCTCAAGACATTGCCTATTTTCCTATCTCTAAACAATCTCTCAAAGAAGGACTTGCCAGCTTTGCTGAGCACCTGCCCGAACCCCTTATTATCTCTAAAAATACCCTCCAAGATAATGCTTGGACTTTTGCCAATACACAAAACCAAAGCCTCTTAGATAAA
>JBBRUH010000479.1:0-4104 GCA_038248005.1 Cytophagales bacterium
GGAGAGGTGAAAAAGGAGTTTTTTTAGAAAATATTCCTATAATTCGTTACTCTGAAGTTCTTTTGATAGCTGCTGAAGGAAAAGCACGCAGTGCAAACGAAGCAGGTGCAAGAATAAACCTAACTACACTGAGAACAAACCGTGGTTTAGCTTCAGTAGCTGATGATGTTACAGGACAAGCACTGATTAACCTTATCTTGAAAGAGAGAAGATTAGAACTTTGCCTAGAAGGACACCGCTATTCTGATCTTAAGCGTTTAGGCTTAAATATCACTAAGCCTGCTCCAAGACCTGTTGTGCAAGCATCTGATTTCCGAATCATTGCTCGTATTCCAGTAGGTGAAGTTCAGTTAAATCCTAATCTTGTACAAAACCCTGGTTACTAAAATTTGAATGAAAATGAAAAAAATACTAATAACAAACCTTTTAGCTTTATTGCTAATTTTTGGAACAACAGCCTGTTTTGATGATCCAGGTGATGATATCTTGTTTGAAGATACTTTTGTGGAACTAGACTTTGCAACACGTAATGCTTCTAGTGCCTTGCGTAATAGAGTGTATTCTCGTGTAAATGATGGAAACCCAATTGCGGATCAAGTTACCATTTCTTTGGTAGGTGCACAGAGAAGCACGCCCATTAATGTTACGATAGCAGTAGATGCAGCCAATACTACAGCAGTAGCTGGAACGCACTATAACTTGACTACCACTACGGCTACTATCCCTGCGAACAGCAGTTCGATATCTATCCCTTTTCAAGTAATAGATGATAACATTGCCCCTGGGTCGGTATTTAGGTTAGCATTTAGCATTGCAAGTGCAGATGTGCCTATTTCTGTAAACTATGGCTCTGGCTCATTTAACATGCGTACTCTGTGTATGTACAATGCCTCTCTCTTTGTAGGGCCTTACAGTTGCTTAGAGCCTGGGTATGATACTTATCCAGTTACTTTTACAGCAAGTACTACTGCCAATACATTTATAAACAATAACTTCTGGGATGTAAATGCAAACATTAATTATGTGATTAATCCTGCTACCAGTACAGTAAGTATTCCTTCACAGACTTTCGTGTTTGGTGGCGTTACATATGGAGTTGTAAGCACAGGAACGAGTACGATTGATACTTGTACTGGCAACATGATCGTAAACTATAGAGTTACAAACGGTCCTACTGTTGTTGAAAACAATACCCATACGTTTACAAATCTGTAAATCATGGTAAAATAAAAAAAGAGTAGTGATAATCACTACTCTTTTTTTCTTATAACTTTCAAAATTTATTTACTTAATTCTTATCTCTTCTCAACAGCCAAGTCATTAAAAATCTCATTTTTCATACAACCTTTTTTTTATCAAAGTAATAAAAGTCTTATTTCTTTCACAATAAATTTTTGTGTTTAGATGTTATTTAAGTCAAGCCATTATTGGGAATAAACTTTAAATCACACAAAATAAAATAAACATCCAGCGTGGTATTTTGTTTGGTTGTATGACAATTTTTGTGGTAAACAATAGAACTAGTGTTCTTAATATATCTAACTTTCTTATTATCAAGCAGACACATTTTTATAATAACCTTAATTATTCAAACTCCACAAAAATTGTCAGATAGCCTTTTGTTTTTATTATAAGTCCAATTAATCATCTATAATTATTATTTAATCAAAATCATGAAAAAGTATTTTATCTTATTTTTATTTATTGTTACAGCAGTAACAGCACAAGCACAGCTTTCAAATTACGTTGATACTGGTGGTGTTCCGATTCGTGAGCAAGCCTATGCAGGAGTTCAAGGAAGCCCCTATTTAGATGATCAATTTGCAAATGGCACACTGATATTTAGTGATACAGATCGTCAAAAAAATATACCTCTCCGATACAATGTGTATGAAGGTACTATAGAAACCTTACAAGAAGGAAGAGTGATTTCGTTTAAAAAAAATCTCATCAAGGGATGTGAGATTTTTATAAAAAATAGCATCACTCAAGAAACAAAACGCTATGTGATAATGAATGGCTTTACGGGGATAGATGATTATAAAGAGGATGATTTCTTTGTAGTAACTTATCAAAACAAAGTGTCATTTATCACAAAGATGAACTGTTCTTTGAATGAAAATGCTGCTACTTATGGAAACTCTAGCACTATCAAGGTATTTGCAAAAAAAGAAAAAGACTATTTTATCAAAGAAAATGGAGAAGTAATTCCCCTTAATCGCAGTAATTCAGGCTTAATAAAAGTAATAGATGAAAAGAAAATAAAAGACTATATTAAAGAAAACAAGCTCAATGTAAAAGAAGATGAAGACTTACGCAAAGTAATGATTTTCTTAGAAACGATTATCTAGAAATATTTTTTCTAGTAATTATAAAAAACATCAAAATATTTATCATCTGTATGAAGCAGTAAATATCTTGATGTTTTTTGTTTCTGAGGAATTCATAAAAATAGTTCTTTAAAGAAATATAGTACGGTCTGTAGATATAATTTAGGTGGAGATTTGTTTGGACTTTTTTCTAGTTCAAAACTTACTAGCACAAGCATCATAGCGGGATATAGATTTTAGAAGAGTAAGGCGTATAGGGTAAGAAAAGTGAACGTATCTCTTAATGCATAACCTTGACAATAAAAAAGCCAAGCAATTATCAATTGCTTGGCTTTTTTTATTCTAGTGTGTGATTCTATTTTATTCTATGGCTATTTTCCTAGTAATTACACCATTTGAGGTTTGTATCTTCACTAGGTAGAGTCCTCCTGTGAGAGACTGTGTATCGAGTATTATTGAGCGATTTCCTCCTTCTAGTCTTGTATTAAAAGAGCTAACCTCAATACCATTTGAAGAAAGGATTTTCAAATCTACCTGACCTTGATAGTTAGGGATTTCTATGGATAATTGGTGACGGTTTACAGGATTAGGATATACTGATAATCCTCTAAATGTCTCTTCTGCGAGATTAGTAACAATACTATTTCCATTAAGAGCATTTGAACGTAAGAAAACAGGTGGATTACATGAGAACTCAAGCACAGTAACAAAATAATTTTCAGTAGCTTCCAAATCTCTTGCTATAATATTATTTAGACTTGCCCCTCTATAAATCACAAAAGCATTACCTATAGTAGAAGTAGAAGTGGCAATATTGGGATTAAAAGAATAAGAAACTCCGTCCACAGGCAGGTCTGCTGGTGTAAAATCAGAGCCTTTCTTGAGAAGGACAATACTGCCTTCGCCATCTCCTCTTTGCCAAGTAATACCTAACTCTAATAATGTAGAGTTGTCAAGCACCAAGCTAGAAGAGGGTATAGTCGCAATTTTATTTTCTATTGCAATCTCGATACTATTGTCATTTGCATCTTGGTCTGTGCTTAGGCTGGTGAATGCTCTAATGGTATAATTATTTTCAGCACTAAGGTCAAGGTTTACTTCAGTTTCGTTAGTTTGTCCTACGGCTAAGCTACTAACAGTATAAGTCGCTTCATCTAGTATATCTCCGTTAGTATGTAAAGCCCTCACCGTAACAGGCACATCTGTTACATCTACTCCACCAGCGTTATTGATTAATACTGAAAAAGGGGTTTGCGTGCTGAGTTCACAAGGTGTTACTAGTAATTCAATATTATTGGCTTTTACATTGGTAAAAGTAGCATTAGGGTCGTAAGGGGCAAGGGATAGCCCAGCATTAGCGTTAGGGTCTAAAAAAGGACTAGCTATAAACCAAGCAGTGAATAGTCTTCCATAAGCATTAAAACCTTGTGGATTGTTACAGTTAGAGCTTCCTCCTGTGAGTACACCAACGGTGTGTCCATCTTGATTTAACAAAGGCGAGCCTGACGAGCCACCCTCAGTAGTGCCACCATTGATAGCCCAAGAGAATGTCCAAAGACCACCAGCAGGAATAATTAAAAGTGAAAACCCTCCTGTAAACGTATTTTGGCTTGTATTCACTGATATAGTACCATCAGTAAAAGAAAACTTCTTAGGTTCTCCTCTTGGATGATGAATTCCTACGGCAGAAGTAGGACTAGTTCCTCCACGGTTCCAACCCAGAAAATAGGGATTGACAGCAGCAGGTAGCGGATTGAGTTCTACAAGCACATAA
>JBBRUH010000480.1:0-4097 GCA_038248005.1 Cytophagales bacterium
CATTGTTATATTATTTAATGTGGTAATTTCATAATATACAATAACTCGCTAACTTTCTAAACAGTTTATAGAACGTACACACTTTAATCACGGACTACCCTCAGTGGGAAGGGGAGTAAGACTTTGATAGTCAAGTATTTAAGTCTTTTCTCCTAAGAGGAAAGGATTTAGGATAGGGTTTTACCGAATATTTTACTAAGATTACTCATCATATTTTCTGTGGTTCGTGTCTTCACGAACCACCACTAATGAAGTTAATAACTAATCTCTTACCTATGTTTTTTATACTTTCAAAGACCTTAGACTTTCTATTATCTCCTCCTGTTTGGGTGATTTTTATTTTGATTTTCGCTGTTTTTACTCGCCGAAAACGTCTCAAAAGACGCTTGTTTAGAATGGGGCTAGGTTTGACACTTTTGTTCAGTAATTTTTTTATAGCAAATGGACTCATGCTTCTTTGGGAGATTCCACCTACTCCTTTAGCCGAAATCAAGGAAAGCTACTCAGTTGGGATTGTGCTTACGGGCATCACCATGAATCAGTATAAAGCACCAGATGACCGTGTTTACCTTAGAGAAGGAGCTGACCGCATTATGCATGCTTTGCTGCTATACCGAGAGGGTAAAATTAAGAAAATACTCATTACAGGTGGTTCTATAGACATCACAGGTGAAGTACATGCAAGCGAAGCCAAGTACTTGGCTGATATTCTTAGACTAGCCCAAGTACCTGAGGAAGATATTATCTTGGAAACCAAAGCTCGAAATACAAGGGAAAATGCCCAATTTTCTAAAGAAATTTTAGATAAGAAGTTCCCTAATCAATCCTATCTTTTGATTACTTCTGCTTTTCATTTACGGAGGGCAAGGGCTTGTTTTGAGAAAGTAGGTCTAAAAGTTACTCCTTTTAGTGCTGCTTTTTATAGCTATGATTTTAAGTGGGATGCATCCAATATTATCCCCTCTGCCCGTGCTTGGTATATATGGGCTGTTTTGATTCACGAAGTAACTGGCTATGTGGTGTATAAGGTTGTAGGGTATGCTTGAGGTAGAGGTGAATTGTGATTTTAGGGATGATTGAATAACCTAGCCTTTCAACTATCTGACACCTTTTAGGTATGCTGATAGTCATTTAAGCTAGTCAAAATCCACAAGCTCAACTATATAGAAATAAGATTTGCAATCTCCCAAAAAAACTTTACTTTAGCTTTAATGATAAACTCTAATCAAAATATGAAGATGTTTTAAACTGTGTATATGTTAATATACAAAATTTCATTAAATTAAATTTGGAGGTTTCATTTTTTTTTGGTTCACATGTTTTCAAAGGGCAAGTGCTATGGTCTCAGCCGGCAAACCAGAGAACAGCAGCAAAATCCCCAAAAAGACAATATACCGAATGCAGGAGGTTGTTTTTAAATTATTTATAAAACCTTTAAATTTTTAACAAAATGAAAAAGCATCTTAAAATTAAAGCGACGACATTGTCTTTTATTGTGGCAATAAGTTTGGTAAATTATCCAACACAAGCAAGTAGGTGGACTACTATTGCTGATTACGATGACCCAATGACAGGGTGTCATATAAGTGTTAGAACTTGTGAAAGAGGTTTTGGATTTGCCTTTTGTGAAGTGGGAGGCGTGCGAACAACTACAACCTGCCCTTCAGGACGTTAAATTAATTTTCTTCAATTTGATTTGTTTAACAGAGAAGGGCTTCTGAGGAAACCTTTCTTTGGTTATTGAGCATCTTCTATCTGATTATTACAATCCATAAGTCATGGCAAAAAACCTTTTAGTAATTTATATCTTAATCTTTCATATAATGAGTTGTTCTTCTCAGAATGAAGGTACTGTTCATAAAAAAATCATAGATTTTAATGTTACCAATAAAATAGAATTGGTCTCTGACTCCCTATTTCCTGATATGTTTACTGCTTTTTATGGTATTTTAGCAAATGATAGTACAGGATTCAGCTTGGTTGCTCCTAATTTAAAGTTGCTACTAAAATATGACTTTGATGGCAATCTAATACAAACATCAGCTGGGAAAGCTCTAAAAGATGATTTTAAAGTGCCCTCAGGCTATTTTCCCTCTCACTTTTGTAAACATCGGGATACACTCTATTTACTTTATCCCGATAAGAATATCTATGTAATCCAAAATAATGAGGTACTCAATAAAATTCAATTACAAATACCCCAAAACACAATCATTACTTGTGGATCACCATTTTTTTATGATTCTATCAGAAATATTTTTGTGCTTTCTTTTGGACAAGACTATGAAAAATCTAAGGATTTCTTTTCAAAAAACCAGCCTATTTCTTTTTTTGATGCCCAAACAGGAAAGCTCATCAAGTCTTTTGGGAAATATCCTGATGCTTATAAACAAGGACATAGTTTTCAAGGTGGCCTAAACTATATAAGGTCTTTGCGAGAATCAACACATTTCTATATTATGTATCCTCATTTTAGTCAAGTTTATCAATATGATTTTGATGGGAATCTTAGCAATACTTTTAATTTACCCGAAAGTAATGAGAGAGATATTACATTTAAGTTTAGTGAAAAAGAGATAGACAAACTAAATGAAGGAGAATTAAGAAAGCTCAAAAATGATGCTTACATAGGAGGCTTTGCAAAAGAAAAAGATAATAATGTATTTTATTATAGTTTTTATGCTCACAAATCAAGTAAAATATATATTTGCAAATATGATGCAGATAAAGAACTTTTTACTCAAACCGCTTTACCTAAAATAGCCAGTTTTATTCATTTATTCCCTCACGTTTTTGATGGGAAACTTTATTTTTTCTCAATAAATAGTCAATCTGATGATTTATATATCTATGAAACATTTTTGGATTAGCATATTGTTTTTTTTGCCTTTTTGGGGGCAAGCACAGATAATGAGCAATAATGAGCAAAACATATTAAAAAATACTTACGGTGAATTGTACTACGGCAACGAACAATTTTCTTTTGATACCTTTTTTGAGAAAGACTCACTGAAATATGTATATTCAATCACAAAAAAGACGCTGTGCATACTGGATACAAACAACCAGATTATTTCAGAAACAAAAGTAAGAATCAAAAAATTTGTCTTACCCCAGTTTAGTATCAATAATCAAAAAGTAATTCTACAAAGTTTTGATACAGACAGAGCGTTTTGTATGATTGAAGGTAGCAAGGCTTATCCTCAGAAAAAAAATATTCCTAATAAAGTTATTGCTTGCTATGTCTTGCCGATAGATGCTGCTACACAGTTTGAAGTACACCAAAAAAATGTTAGTCCTAGCCAGAAGCTTTCCAAAGTGCTCCTTTACAAAGTAAATGAAAAAGAAGATACACTCTACAAAGATATAAAAACACGTATAAACCGTGAGGTAAATACCTCTCCACGAGTGAGTTTATGCCAACACCAAGGAAAAGTTTATTTTTTTAATGCTGACCAGCAATTGATTCTTATTTTTGATACAAAAGGTAATAAACTAGACGAAATTAACCTCAAAAAAACAGAAGATGAACACATAGCTACTTATATGCTTAATTTTTTGGTGGATATTCAGACAAATAAACTGTATGTAACTACAGTATTGAGTGATAAGACATACATCTGGGATATTTCGACCCAAAAAAATGTTAGAAGATATGAACTTCCTTTCAGAATACATCAAATTCATCAGATTTTGAAAGACGATGTTTACTTCTCAATGAATACAGAAGACGATAGACAATACATCTATAAAAGAAGTTTTAAATAATAGAGGTGTTTTCCTTTCCTATGCCTCCACCAGCGACCATGAAGCAAGGAAATAGGGAGGCTCAAAGGAAATAATAAACATATTAATAAGACTAACCTTGCTAGTCTGGACTTGTAATCCAGACTCCAGAGCCAAAAGATTTATAACCTTGCTAGTCTGGATTTGTAATCCAGACTCCAGAGCCAACAGATGTGTAATCTTGCTAGTCTGGATTTGTAATCCAGACTCCAGAGCCAAAAGATTTATAATCTTATTAGCCAAATTCAAAACCCATAAGATTTGCAATCTCCCAAAAAAACTTTACTTTAGCTTTATTGATAATCATAAAG
>JBBRUH010000481.1:0-4087 GCA_038248005.1 Cytophagales bacterium
ATATAGAAAACCGAATCAAGGAAGGAACTATTCAGGCTTATTTTAAGTCTTCTCTAGTAGAGGTTAGAGAGAAAGAAGTAGATATACAGACTCCCAAAGGACTTATTACCATTGAAAATGACTTTGTACTGGCGATGACAGGCTATCAACCTAACTTTAAACTCTTAAAAATGCTGGGCATTACGCTCAGTGAAGATGAGAAAAAATTTCCTACATACAACCCTGATACCCAAGAAAGCAATGTAGAAGGCGTATATCTAGCAGGCGTAGTCTGTGGAGGAATGGTTACAAATAAATGGTTTATAGAAAATTCTATCATTCATTCAGAAAAAATCATCCACAACATCACAGCTAAAAAATCAATACAGGCAAGTGTGGAGTAGGGAAAAAAAGCAAAGACGAAACAAGGCTTTTAGTAGGTTTTATGAAAAACGGTCATATTTTTGTAATACTCTCTTTTATAAATGACCTTAAGTGTGATATTTACTTTTATTTAAAAAAGTAAATCAATGATAATCAAGCACTTAAATCATAAGATTTTAAATATAATGAAAAAGCCAATACAATGAAGCACTTATATTATTACTTGACGGGCATTGTATTATTAGGATTAATTTTGATGTTTAGCATTGTTCGCATTCCTTTTCCACACAGTGAGCATTATGTAATGCAGACTACTTTGGCAGGTTCTTATCGCCTTTTTAATCTAAGACAGCATCTCCAAAAATATGATAGTCTCAAAGTGGAGATTCGTACACAGCAGTTTCGTCTTTCTGAGTATTTTCAACAAAACCAAGATACTACTGTCCGTAAAAAAGCAGTGCAAGATGCCCAAGCCTATATCTTGCACAATATTAACCATGAGATTGTTCCTTTTTGGCTCAATACCGAATGGGATTTTAATGGAACGACCGAAACTCCAAGAGAAGGCTCAATTGCCTGTGGTTATTTTGTAACTACGGTCTTGCGTCATGCTGGCTTTAAGATGGATAAATATTATCTATCACGACAGGCTTCTAGCAAGCTTATTCAGACACTCTGCCAGCCTGAAAGCATTGTCAGTATCAGAAATAATGATTTTGATGCACTTATGGCACATCTAGAAATACAAGAAGATGGCATTTATATCATCGGACTAGACAAGCATGTAGGCATGGCAATCAAGTCAGAAGGTGAAATTAACTTTGTGCATTCCCGAAAACCCCGCTATGTGGGTGTCATCAAAGAAAAAGCAGCAGACTCTACTACCCTACAAAGCTCTAATATCTACGTAGTAGGTAATCTTTTAGAGAATAAAGCCCTTATCCGTACTTGGCTCAGTCAATTAGAAGTGCCGATTTCTTAGTACAAAATATTTCTTCACTAATCCATCAAAACTCTCTTTAATCTTCTATCTTTGGGTGTAAAGTTATATTAACTCCATCATTAGATTAGTCTATTTTTATGCAAGCACTTAGTGGATTAGACGCTTCTTTTTTGTATCTAGAAACAGATAAAACACCTATGCACGTGGCAGGATTATATATCTTGTCGCCTAGTAAATCTGGAAAACCCTTTGACATTCAAGATTTTAAGCACTTTGTGCAAAGTCGCCTCCAAGTATCTCGCATTTTTCGCCAAAAAATTATCCCTGCTCCCTTTGCACTCTCTCACCCTTATTGGATAGAAGATGAAAATTTTGATTTAGATAGTCATATCACACATTTGGCTATGCCTGAGGCAAGCAGTCAGGCTGAGTTTCTGAAACTTGCTAGACAGCTTTTTCAAAAAAAACTAAACCGAAATCGTCCACTTTGGGAGATATATGCCATTGAAGGACTTTGCTTAGAAGGCTATCCCAAAGATGCCATAGGGATGATTGTAAAAGTGCATCATGCTGCCATAGATGGTGGCTCAGGGGCAGAAATCATGGCTACTTTTTATGACCTCTCCCCTACTCCACACACCCTTCCACCAGATACTTGGCTTCCCGAAAAAGTACCCTCAGGCTGGGAAATCGCTCAGAAAGGAATGATTAAATCTTTTTGGACAAAATCTCTTGAGATGAATTATTTCTTTTTGGATAGCTTTCAGAAAACTTTAACCACTCAGCAACAATCTAGTAATCAACAACTTAGCCCACCTATTGGTGTGATGTCTGCCCCTCGTACTATTTTTAATGGAGAAGTAACTAATCAGCGTGTATTTGATGGAGTGACGGTTTCGCTTGCTGACCTCAAAAAAGTCAAAAATGCTTTTGAAGGTGTCACCCTCAATGATGTGATTTTATCTATCTGTGCGGGTGCGTTGCGTAGGTATTTAGAGTTATTTCAAGTACTTCCAGAAGAATCTCTGATAGCTATGTGCCCTAAATCAGTGCGTCCTGATAGTGAAAAAGGACAAATGGGCAATCGTGTTTCTGCGATGCTTGTCTCACTCGCTACCCAAGAAGCCAACCCCATACAGCGTCTATTGCAAATCAATGAAAATACGCAAGCAGCCAAAGTATATAGCAGTGCTGTCAATATGGATGATCTTATCAATCTCACACCCTCGGGGCTGACTTCTGCTGTTGCTCATTTATACCAATCTTTGAAGGTATCTAAAATACACAAACCTTTTTGTAATCTGACCATTACCAATATTGTAGGGCCTCCTACTGCCTTGTATATGAATGGCTTAAAACTTCTTAATCACTATGGCTTAGGGCCTATCACACACGGAATGGGCTTAATCATTGCTGTATTTAGCTATAATAACCAAGTGATGATTTCTGCCACTAGCTGCCCAAGTATGGTAACTAATATGGATTTATTGATGCAATTTATCACTGAGGAAATGCAAATTTTGTTGAAAGGAATAGACAAATAAGTAATGAGCTATAAATGATGAGCTATCTTTTCCGTGGTTCGTGTCTTCACGAAACACTATTGATAAATTCACTTTTCCCGTAGTTTGTGTCTTCACGAAACACTACTGATGAGTTCACTAAATCAACCCGTCAAGCCCTTATTAAATCTTCTATTTTTGTGTAAATTGTTATTTTTTATCTAAATTTACTACTTAAAGTTATGGTAGATTGGCTTTACTTTACATCTAAATTTTTAAAATCAATATCACCGTGAAAAAAGGCACAAAACTATTATTTTGCGTATTGTTTAGCTATTTGAGCATATTTACTTCTTGTGCACAGCCTACCTTGGAGGTACCAAAAGATGTAGTGCTTAAAACAGCAGAAGATTATGCAAAATATGAATTACACATTGTATCAGCTGCAAAATGGCTAGAAGAAACAGACTTAGATAAAAAGATTGATAAGCGATTGGAAGCCAATGCTTTTGTAATAAAATGGGTTACGAGCAGTCCAAGTATCAACATTCAGATTAGTGAGCAACTAAGCATAATTTATGGTGATAACGTGCAACTCCTTAGTATTTATTTGGCTAGCTATGCTAGAAATTTCTTAGAAAATAAAGGGAGGGCAAGCAGGTTTTCAGCTACAAAAGCGGCTTTGATATCTATCATGAATGTCTATACAAAAGGAATTAAGATAGAAAAGAACAAAGAAATGGAAAAACTCATCAAATTAACCCGTAAAAATCAACTCAATAAATATATTGAAAAGAAAATGAAATAAGTTTTTAGAGAAATAAAAGTAATTAAACAAATCAGATTAAAATGCAAAAAATTACGTTTCCGATTAATTTTAGATTCAAAATTTCTACATTATCCAACGATTTTGTGGCAACTGATGCAAGTGAGAAAACCATTGCTTATGTAAGACAAAAGATGTTTAAATTCAAAGAAGACATTTTAATCTATAGTGATGAATCAAAATCCAAAGTCAATTATAGAATTAAAGCCGATAGATGGCTAGATTTCTCAGCAGCCTATTCTTTTTTTGATGAAAATGAAACCGAATTTGGAAAAATTGTTCGCAAAGGATGGCGTTCTATCTGGAAAGCAAAATATGAGATTATAGATCAATCACAGCGACACCAATATACAATCAGTGAAGAAAGTGTCTGGACTAGGGTCTTTGATTCATTGTTAGGTGAAGTGCCTATCCTTAATTTTTTTACTGGTTATTTGTTCAATCCATCTTATC
>JBBRUH010000482.1:0-4058 GCA_038248005.1 Cytophagales bacterium
ATTGATAACTAAATATTTAGAAATAAAACCTCACAGGTTTTGGCATAAAATATCAAACCTGTGAGGTTTAAGGTATTGATAACTAAATATTTAGAAATAAAACCTCACAGGTTTTGGCATAAAATATCAAACCTGTGAGGTTTAAGGTATTGATAACTAAATATTTAGAAATAAAACCTCACAGGTTTTGGCTTAAAATATCAAACCTGTGAGGTTTAAGGTATTGATAACTAAATATTTAGAAATAAAACCTCACAGGTTTTGGCAGTAAAAAAATAGGCCTAAAATGAGCGTTGCTGTCATAACTCATCATTCATAACTTATAACTCATCTCTCCTTAAGAGAATATGCTTCAAGTAAAAAACATTAGTAAAAATTTTGGAAAGGAAAGTATTTTAAAAGATATTTCTTTTGAAATGCCACTTAAGCAGACTTTGAGTGTGTTGGGTAAGTCAGGAGGAGGGAAGTCGACACTTCTCAAGATTATTGCAGGTCTGGAAAAACCAGATAAGGGAGAATTATATTTTGAAGAAATCAATCTCACGAAACTTACCCCTCAAAAGCGAGAAATTGTTTATCTGTATCAGGAGTCATTGCTATTTCCTCATTTGAATGTATTTGAGAATATTGCTTTTAGTCTTCGTATCAGAAAGCTTTCCAAAGCTGATATAGAAGCCTCTGTCAATCAAATGTTGATAGACTTAGAACTAGAAGAGCAAAGTCATAAAATGCCACATCAGCTTTCAGGTGGTCAAAAACAACGTGTTTCTTTCGGTAGGGCATTGATTATCAAACCTAAACTTTTGCTATTGGATGAGCCATTTGGTAATTTGGATGTAGAAACTAGAGAAACCATGCAACAGCTTTTTAGAAGAATAGCAGAACAGTATAATTTGACTGCTATTTTCGTAACTCATGACCTCAAAGAAGCCTTAAAAATGGGAACTCAAATAGCAAAGTTAGAAGCAGGGAAGTTGATGTTTTATAACAGTAAAAAAGAATTTATAGAAGACATAGATTCTGGAGTCTCAGATGAAATATATTTTTGGGGAAATCTAAAAAAGGAAATAAATTTGTTATAAATTTTAGTTATTCTTGTAGCCTTTTAAGAATCTTGTATCTTTTTAAGAATTTTTCTTCATTACTTATATTTCGGTAATAATTTCTATTGATAAAAAGAATTTAAGTATCTGATATTCAATAACTTAAACTAATAAATACCGTTCAAGCGAAGACGCTTGAACGAGGTGAATAGCTGGTGCAAACCTCTTGGCTTGCACCTCTCTTTACCCATAAAATCGTAATAATACTTAATGTAGCATTCCAAAAAAAGCAATTAGATAAAACAAGGTAAAGTTTTATTTATATCTGAAAAACATACTTTTAATTTTGATTATCAATGTTTTTTTACCGAAATATGAGTTGTTAATCAACAAACTAGAATTACAAACACAAACTCACTAAAAAAGTATGCCTAAAATCAAGAAAATTTTGAGCTTGATTCTACTTATGTATTTTTCTTCTACTGAGATTTCTTTTGCACAGCAAACAAGAATAGATAGTTTGCATCATAAACTATCTAATACAAAAGAAAATAATATAAAGATTGACATTTTGATAAATATGTCTTCTGCCTATCTTTTTATAAAGTCTGATAGTAGCTTCTATTATAGCCAAGAAGCAATGAAACTAGCTAAAAAAACGGCTAATCAAGATAAAATACCATTTATTAACCATGCACAGGGGCTAGTATATTGGGTCAAAGGTGATTTAGTAGAAGCTATCAAATCATTTAAAGAAAGTCTAAATGAAGCTCAAAGTAAAAACCTACAAAGATTAATTGCTTTAAATACTCAGAGTATTGGTTTAATTTATTTAGAATTAGAGAGTTTTAAAATTGCTTTCAATAAATACCAAGAATCTATCAGATTATTCGAGGAGTTAAAAGATTACAGGAATATAACAATTAGCCTGAGCAACATAGCAAAGATTTATATAGGACTTCAAAAGAATGATTCTGCCAAATATGTATTACAAAAAACAATGCCTCTTGCACAGAAATATGCTCCTCATTTTCAGGCTTTTATGTTATTAGGTTATGCTGAGATTTGTGTCCAAGAAAAAAAGTATCAACAGGCTTTTCAATATGCAAACAAATCTCTGCTATTGGCTCAAAAGTTTAGAGATAAACAAGATCTTGCAAGTGCTTATAAACTCTTGGCTGAGTTATATTTCTATGAATCAGATTTAGAAAATGCCCAAGAGTATATCCAAAAAGCCTTAGAAATCGCCATAGAAAGTCAAATGAAAGAGCGACTTTATGATACCTATAAGACTTATAGCCAAATCTTAAAGGCAAAAGGAGATGTAATAAAAGCACTCGAGTACCATGAGCTTTTTGTAACATATAAAGATAGTGTACAGTCTAACATCACTAAAAATGCCCTCAAATTATTTGAATATGAAACTAAGCAAGGTGAAATAGCAATTCTTAAATCAAAGCAAAATCAACAACAATTAGTGATTTATATTATTGTCAGTATAATTCTTTTAATCATTATATTTACTATTTATATTTTGTTAAGTCGTCAGAAAATAAAGAAAATTAATACAAATCTACAAATAGCTTATACTGATATACAGTATAAACAAGAGGAAATCGTTAGCCAAAATGAAGAACTCAAACAGCAACAAAATGAGATTATGATGCTCAACAATCAACTAGAAAATATAATAGAAGAAAGAACCAATAAACTCAAGAAAAGAAATAAACAACTGACAGAGTATGCTTTCTTTAATGCACACAAGCTTCGCTCCCCTATTGCAACTATTTTAGGGCTTTATCAGCTATTAGAGATGAATACTAAAGAGGAAGACATAAAACTTATCAATGAAAAAATTAAAATATCAATCACTCTCCTTGACCAAATGGTCAGAAAAAGTCAAGAAATGATTGATGATAGTGAAGAAGAAGATGATGATGATATGTATGAAAACTAACATAAAAATAAATATCAACTCACTAAAATTAAACTAATATTTTTCTCAGTTGTTACTTTGGTAGTTTTATTAAATTCATAAAAAATATTCCTGACCAGACTAAAAACACATAAACATGAAACAAGACTTTAATCATTGTGAATCTGTATATTGGGTCTTTACCCAACTTTGTAATGACCAATGCGACCATTGTTATAACCTATCAGGGCCCAAAGGAGCTAGACTGAGTGAAGAAGATTGTCTAGCGATTGTGGATAATTTACCAGATAAAATGGATAGATTAATCCTTTCGGGAGGAGAGCCTTTAGCAGAAAAAAACATCTTATATGCCATCTTAGATAAAATAAAAGAAAGATATAAAGGTGAAACTCAAGTAATGGTTCAGACCAATGGCGACCTCATGACTGAGGAAATCTTAGATATTCTCATTGAGAAAGGGGTAACAAGAATAGACATTGCGAGCATAGACCGCTATCACAAAAAAGCAGGCTCTAGAGTCATGGAGCTGTCTGACCTCTTTGAGTCAAGAGGAATGAGTGGAGAAGAACAAGCTCCTTTGGTAGAAAAAGACAATTATCTCAAGACGCATACCCTTAGCTATGGCTTTTGGGGAGCTACAGAAGATATGTGGTTAGGGGGAAATTGGGCAAGAGGGCGTGCAATGCAAAAAGATGTTTGGGCAAAAAAACCAAAGCATAATTTCTGTACGATTCTTTCTGGTGGACGCAATTTTTTGGGAGGGTATGATGATATTCCACAAGAAATCTCTATACAACTTTGGCGAATCAACCCTTGTTGCCCAGGCACTAAACTACCAATGGGAGATGCTCGCAAAGAAAAAGTAGCGGATGTGCTTACTAAAATGGCTGAATCACCTATTTTTCAGAAAATAAATGAAGGCAATCCTCTCGCAATGGGTGAGCATCTAGGTATCAGCAAAGAATTTGCAGAAGGAAGAACTGAAGCCCTACAAAATATCTGCCTCTGGTGCGATGAGTTTTTTGATAAGCATGTGGAGAAAGGATGAAGAATTGAAGGGTTGAATTGTTGAAGGATTG
>JBBRUH010000483.1:0-4053 GCA_038248005.1 Cytophagales bacterium
ATTCAGATTATAAAGCAAGGGGATGATTAATAAATAAACTGATTCACTCGCCAAACCTCTGTCGTTGGCGAGAAAAGCTCCCAAAGAAAAAGAACGACTATTTATTAATATAGCATTTAAAGCAAATCCTAATAGGATAAAAAATATTAACCCTTTAATAGTAGTCTGATGCCCAAAGCGTTTGTAAAAGCCATATACCCCGAAGATAGAAAAACAAATCATTATTTTAGAGGAAACATGGAGGTATTTAAGAGGAGTATTGTAATCATAGAATGATTCAAGGCACAGAAATACAAAATACGCAACATATAGATAAAACCAATTACGCATGAATGGGCTAAACTCCTTTAAAAATAAAAAAGGAAGGAGGGTAAAGAGGACTGCTACTGGTTTATAGGTATTAACTCCCATCTGCAGAAACATAGTATCTGTGGACAGAATCAAAAATAGAGGAATTAAATATATAAACTTAAGTGAGAGTTTCATGAGGCATTTTATTATAAAAACTAAGAATTAGTTTTGTAATATTTATAAGTTTTATTTTTAAAAGACAAAGCAGGCACTTCCCCAAATTTGACACGATTCAATACAATATAAAACTTAGGTGTACCTGATTTTTTAGAAAGCTCATGTACTTCATTTAATCGCTTTTTAGGGGTATAGTTGTATCTGACTATATAAAGACAAGTATCTAACTCTTCTTGCAACGAGAAATAATCAGAAATCACTCCCATTGGTGGAATATCTACTACAATGTAATCATAGGTGTTTTTAAGCTCACTGATGAGTAGCTTTATTTTGTCGTGCATTTCTGTTGTAACCTGTTCTGGTAGTCCTTCTTTTCTTGATACGATTTCAAGATTAGGGATTTCAGTTTGATTAATCACCTCTGAAATACTAGCTCTTCCTTCTAAATATTCTCTTAAATCAAGCGGTGTTTTCTGGAGATAATTACTAAAATCATGTCTGTACAAATCCGCATTGACTAGAAGTGTTTTTTTACTACTCTCTGCCAATGAAACAGCCAAGTGAGTGGCACAAAAAGTCTTTCCTTCATTGGGTGTGGTAGAGGTAACTCCAATCACATTTTTCTTAGGATAAGTCCCTGCTTTGAGATGAGACAGTCCTAACAAATTAAGCTTGATTGTTCGAATAGTTTCTGCGGTTAAAGACTGCTGGATAAATAACGAGAATTTACCTTTTTTCGGTTTTTTACCCGCAGCAATTACTCCTAGGAGAGGGATGTCTGTAACTTCCACAATATCATCCTTATCTATGACATTTCCGTTCATTAAATCCAATGCGAGAATAATACTAAAAGGGAGTCCTATTCCAGCTATTAACGACATTAAGTAAATGAATTTAGTATTGGGTTTGATAGGAGCATCTTTTTGTTTTTTTGCTTCCTCTATTACTCTGATATCAGGTGTATTTGTTTCTAACCCTATTTGTGCCTCATCTTTTTTCGCTAAGAGTATTTCATATCGGTCTGCATTACGCAAATATTTACGGTCAATATCTTCTAAGTTTCTATTATCATAAGGCAGTTGTGTTTGTAACTCTGTATTATTTCTCAGTCTGCTATTAATACTGTTTAAGGCTATCTGAATTGCCTCTATATTTTTACTAAGATATTCTTTGAGTGTATTTCTAGTTTCTTCTATTTGACGATTGACTCTGATGATGCCTGGGCTATTGGGCGTTTCATTTAATTCTAAAGAAGCTTTCGTTTGATTCAAATCACTCATCTGTTTAAAAAGCCCATTAATCATATTGTCATTGACATTAAAATTGCTAGGGACAACCGCTTGATTTGGATTTCGAATTAAATATTGGTAGATATTTTTATAGCCATCGAGTTTGAGTTCAGTATCTATTTTTCTTTCAGTGAGGTTAGAATAAGTACTCAAAGCGTCTGTTGATTGGGTATCAAAGTTGAGTAATTTTGTTGAAGATTGAAAGGATTCTTTTTCAGATTCGGAGATCAATAAGTCTTCTCTTGCTTCTCTGAGTTGTGCATCTATAAACGCAATGGCTTTCAGTCCTTCTTTATTTTTTTCAAATAAATCTTGCTGAATTACCACTTCCATGAGCTTATTCAAAAAAGTAATTTCCTTGTTACTATTACTTCCTGTGCTGGTAAGCTCTATAAGATAAGAGTCTCTCTTGAGGGCATCAGCAACTAGTTTAGACTTCAAGCCTTTAACCAAAAAGGTAGGATTATTAATCACAAAATGGTATATTTTTCCTATCTTAGAAGTCATATCGCCAATAGGCAAGATTTGGAAACTTACATATTCTTTCTTGAAAGATGCACCATATTTTAGTTTGGTATTAAAGTCTATTGTATTGACAGGAATAGATTCTTCCTCTTTAGTCTTAAAATGATAAAGTGTTATCTCTTTATTTTCATCTTTATCTTCGTCAGTCCAAACTTGTACTTGATCTTTGGAAATAATTCTTACATAAACTGGTACGCTCATCATCTGTACATGGTTAGAATCAATGCGTATATCTAATATTTTATTAGGATATATTTCTTGATCTTGTGTATTTCTACCATTATATATGGAGATTCCAAAATCTAACTCACTCACTGCTTTAGAAATCATGTCATAAGAGGTAATAATACCTATTTCATCATCAGCATTTACACTTTTATTAAGACCCTCACTAATGTTGAGTAATTCGTCAGGACGAGCAGCTCCTGTACGCTTAGAACTCAATAATAAAACGGAACGAAAACCATAGACTCTATCCAAAGATTTAGCATAAAAGTATCCTGTCCCTAAGAAAAGAGGGATACATAAAGCAAACCAGTACCACTTTTTCCTAATTTTAAAAAAAAGTAATCCAATATTCACACTGTCTTTTTCTAGTATTCTTGCCATAATTTCAGAAATTTGTGTGTCAATTATTTATTATTATTGAGAAAGTTTAGAAGCAATATTGTACTTGAGATTGCGCTAAACACAATTGAGAGTAAGGGTAAATTTGTCCTTCCAGTCTGAGCCTTTAAGGGTTCTACATAAATCTGGTCATTGGGCTGTAAATAATAGTAAGGTGATTCTAAAATACTTTCCTTTGTCAAATCTAAAAATACCCTTACTAAACCTTCTGGCGATTGACGAATAAGGGTAATTTTTTTACGATTAGCAAACTCATTCAAATCTCCTGCATCAGCAAGAGCCTGAAAAATAGAGGTTCGGTTGGCATTGACAGGAAAAAAACCTGGTCTTCTTACCTCTCCATAGACAGCTACTCTGAAGTTTATTATTTTTATATCTATAGTAGCTTCTTTTAGATATGTATCTAATTCTTTTTGGACAGCTTCTTTTGTTTCTAAGATTGTTTTATTTCTTACTTGAATATCCCCAAGAATAGGAAGGGTAACATTTCCATTTTCATCTACCATATACCCTCTTAAATACAAAGCACCCTCATTAGCTCCTCCTCCTCCTTGATTGCCTCCTACCACAAGGTTATATTGTATATCCACAGCAGCATCTTTGCTTTTGATTACAATAGAAACTAAATCACTTGTTTGTAATTTATAAGGGATTTCTACATTTTCTATCAGGTAAGGTTTCTCTAGTATATAAGATTTGCTTTGAAAATAGACTACTCTTTTGTTAGATAAACAAGATGAAAGAGTAATAATCACGAGAAGAAAAGTTAATGTTCTGACAGTCATATCACAAATGATTTATGAATTATTATTTTCAAATGATTCGCATTTTTAAACTCTACTTTCCCAACAATCAAACCAAAGGTAAGATTTGCTAGTATATAATGAAAATACGCAATTTTTATTTGTTTCTTACAAATACAAAAGAACGTATTTTTTTCGTTTTTTATAGTGTTTTCTTTATTATCTGTTGATTTCCTGCATAATCTTCTACTTCTATTTGTAGCTCTCCTTTGAGTATTTTTCTTTCTTCGGTAGGCTTCCAAAAAAGTAATCCTGCCTTGTGTTCGTACCGCAATAGTAAAAATTTCCCATTAAGGGAAGCACTATGCTCCTTGATTCCTGAAAAAGTATCACTGATTCTG
>JBBRUH010000484.1:0-4049 GCA_038248005.1 Cytophagales bacterium
AGAAATTTGAAAAGCGTTTCGCAGAGGCTACTGAATCAGAAATCCATGAATTACTTGGTATTTTGCAAAGTCATCTTAATGATTCTTCTTCTGCTCAGATAGGTGCTTTTAAGGTGTTAATGGAAGGTTTTTACCAAAGGTCTGGAAGCTTCACACTAACGGGTTGGATAGCACAAGTTTTAGTGTTTATAAAACGACTCAAGCTTGATAACTCAACTACTTCCAAAGGTGATGGAAAAGGAAGACAGAAGATGGCTGATGTAAGCACTTTTGTTGAAAATCAAACTACTAATCATAAAGAAAAGGAACTACCAACATCTATAACCATTAATAATATAGTTAGTAACAATAATATGATAAAACAAAAGAATCCTGTAAGTGCTTCTATTCAAGGTTCGGGTAATTCAACGAATACGAATACAAACACAAACACAAATACACAAAGCTTTGATTTTGAGATGCTTGAAAGGCTTTTACCTAATTTCCAATCTGAACTTGCTTCCTTTCAAAAACAAATACAGAGAGAGTTAAAAAAGGAACTCAATCAAGACCAACGTAATCAGACAAATGATTTATTGGAAGAGTTAAAAGACTTGATACTTGAAGCGCAAGATGTAGAAACCCTAACAGGTGAGAAAAATGAGAAATCTATAAAAAAGCATAGCTTTTGGAAAAGTACTGGAAAGTTTTTTAATAATCTTTGGACAAAGGGAAATGCTATTTTGAGTGTAGATAATATTAAGGCTCTTGGTAAAACAGCATCAGAGGTAACAAAACTTGCTGAAGCCACAGGCATACAAACAGGATTTGATTACCAAAATTATGGTGGTGAATAGATATTCTAAGAGGTGAGATAAAGCATGAAATTAATTAAGGCAAGGATGTTAATTAAAAGCCCTATCCGATTTCCAAAATCAGATAGGGCTATTTAAAGTAATTCTTAAAAAATTACGCAAAGTACATAACAAAAAACAGATTTAGCTTTTTTGGAATACAGATGACACAGACTTAGCGGATTTATATGGATTTTTATCTGTGACTCATCCGTCAAATCCGTGTTCCAATAAAATGTCAGGTATTCAGCTATTTTTTATAAAGCAACAAAATGAGATGCACCCCGAAAATCTGATGTCTCACCAAAATCAAGCTTACATACTCTCTAGAAATTAAAGTAATTATTAATTGCTAGTTTACTCTGTTTAAGTTTTAGATGGTGTGGAAATTATCTTCTAAACTTGCTTTAATAGACTGGAGGATATTACCAGCCGAGTTACTGAGTTGCTTGAAAAACATTTGTAACTACTCCTCACTGTGTTAAGATAGGATGATCCAAAGAGATACTTAACATGAGTGATGAAATGAAAAGTCTAGACCCTTACAGGGCAGGCTTTTTCCTATGTGTGCAGAATGGTCGTAGAATTATTAAAACTACAAACTAACCCAAATATCCTTCTATTTTCCCCAAAAAAAGGCAAATTCATAGGCTTTTTTGCTAAGTGAAAGTGAGCTATTTTAGCATAGCGAGATTACCCACAACACACACAAAAAAATCTAATTTTTATTGGACAAAAATAGAATCAAAAAAACATAAAAAAAATGTCTTCTAATTTGTAAATGTAAGATTTAAGTAATATTTTTGGTTAAATCCTAAATTCAAATTTATGAAGCTACATTTAACTGGTTTATTATTGCTATTATTAATAGTGATACAACCCCTCCAAGCACAGAAAATTACACAAATCCGTGCAGAGTTAGACAAAATCAAAAGAAGTGTTACACTTACTTATAACCTCACTGCAAAAAGCAAAGAACAAGAAAAGCAAGTCTTTGATGTGCAGGTCTATATGTCTTTGGATAGTGGACTTACTTATAGTGATGCACTGGAGTATGTCAGCCAAGACAATAAAAAAGTGAAGCCCGGAATTAACTACCAAATCTTGTGGAAATACCACTTTGAGACACCTGATTTTCAGAGTAATAAAATTGTATTCAAACTGGTAGGCAAACTCAACCTAGAAGAAGAACAAAACCGTCTCCTTAGTCTAGGCACCAGCAGCAAAGTATGGCAATCTGTTCTATTACCTGGCTGGGGAAGTAGCCAAGTAAGCGGAAAAAAACAAAAGTGGTGGCTAGGAGCAGGTGCTTATGCACTGGTAGGTGGAGGCGTATTTATGAAAATCAGTGCTGATAACCAATACAAAGAATACCAAACCGTGCAATCAGCTGAACTAGCCAGACAAGCACTAGAAAAAGCACAAAGCAACCAAAATATTTCAAGAATTTTATTTGCTACAGGAGCAGGAATCTGGATAGGAGATATACTTTATACACTCATCAGAGGAAGCCAAAATGAAAAAAAGCAAAACGAAATCAGACTAAAAGCCGCTCAACCTGATATCAGTTTCAAATGGCAAGGGCTAGGGGCAGGATTACACTTCAAATTTTAAAAAAATACTCTTATTTTCTTACAGTTTGTTTGCTAGAAGAGAATATGATTGCTCATATACAACCCATAATTTATTCACACGGAAATCTAAATCTTATGAAAAAATACTTGCCAACAAAGAAAAACACGCTCGGTAAATACTTCACAGGTATTTGTCTAAGTCTCTTACTTTTAGGAGCTTGTGAAGATTATATCAATCTTAACTTGATTTTCACGAGCGAACCTAGTAACATAGGCGGCACTACAGCACAGATAGAAGGGCTGATTACCGATTATAAAACGTCTATCTTACAACACGGACACTGCTACTCCCTCAATCCACAACCTACCGTCAATGACTTTAAGACTGAACTAGGCATGAGAACCGAAACAGGGCTTTTTGTGAGTTCCATCTCTGGGCTAAGACCTAACACACTGTATTATGTGAGGGCTTACTTCATTACAGATGAAACAATCCAATACAGCAATCAAATTACGATGCAGACTTCTATCCAAAATACAGAACTCAAAGATTTTAGGGTAGAAACCGACAGCCGTCTATCTAATATCACACAGCAATCTGCTACTAGCTTCGGGACTTTAGTAACTGGGCAAAGCGTCAATATCACCCAATACGGACACATCTGGGCGATACAGCCTAACCCCAATCTCAGCAATCTACTAGGCAAGAGTGAGCTAGGAGCAGTAAGCATTGAGAATAACCGTGATTTCTCGGGAAACATGGGCAACCTCAGTGCAGGCACTAAATACTATTACTGTGCCTATGCCACAGACAATCAAAACTTTACTTATTATGGAACGGTGAGGGAGTTTACGACTCCTAACTAAATTTTTAATAAGCCCACACAATGAAAAAATTAATTATCAGCTTTTTTCTTTTATCAATTAAAGTAGGCTACCAAACCACTAGACACTTTCGCTCAATCTCACACAAACCCTCCCCTCAGGGGAGGGCTTTCTCAATGATAAAAATAAAAAAAACTAATGTAATACAATTATGAAAGCATTATTATTTACTTTTTTGTTGGCTTGTTATTGCATAAACGTTAGTGCAAATGACAGCCTCAAAACCAAACAAGCCCAACAGTGGCTACAAAATGCACCTTTGCAATTTACCGAAAACAAAGGGCAAATATTAGATGCCAAGGTGCTTTATGCGGTCAAAGCCAAGGGTGTAAATATTTTTCTGAAAGCCAATGGCATCCAATACACTTGGACGAAAATCACCTACAAATCTCCCAAAAAATCAAAAAAAGGAGCAGATAAATCCCTTGATAAGCAGTTGGATAGACCAGAAATTGAGCAAATCAAAAGCCATACTATCCAGATGCAATTGCTCAACACCAACCCAGCA
This sequence comes from Cytophagales bacterium, assembly GCA_038248005.1. Lineage (GTDB taxonomy): Bacteria > Bacteroidota > Bacteroidia > Cytophagales > Microscillaceae > JAABSX01. The sequence continues at coordinate 3,801 of JBBRUH010000484.1, forward strand.
GTCCAAGTGATTGCCCAAGACCAAGCCCTCGAAATCCAACACTACTACAACAGCCCCACCACACCCGAAGGCATCACAGACGTGCGTTCATTTACCAAATTGATATACAAAGATATTTACCCCAATATAGATTTGATTATTTATACAAACCCCACCTCAACCTCCTCCATAGGAGAGGGTTTGGGTGAGGTACACAGGGCTTCAGGACTCAAATACGATTTTATTTTAAAGCCAGGTGCCAACCCCGCC
>JBBRUH010000485.1:0-4027 GCA_038248005.1 Cytophagales bacterium
AGAACAAGCTACAGAACGCTACAAACAAAGTTTATTAAACTTTCCAAATAAAGATGTTTTTTTTAAAGGTATGGAAGATGATTTTCGGCATTTGGAAAAACAAGGAGTTTCTAAGGATTTATACCAAGAAATTATAGAAAAATTAAAAGTCTTCTGAGAAAAAGCCCCAAAAGACAAAGATTTTGAGTGGCTATGGGAAGATAAAGACTTTTTGGCTTTGATAAATTCTACTCAAGAAAATGTATCATAACATTTTTTAGTTCTTTACCACTAAACTTCAAATGTATGGTCTGGTATTTTAAAACAATACAATGAACAACTTAAAGAAATACATTGAGTTGGCTTTTACCTATCAGCGGTTAGAGAATTACCCAAAAGCAAGAGAATATTATTGCAAAGCCTTAGCCATTAAGCCTGATGAATATAATCTTTGGAATAATCTAGGAATGGTCTATGAAGACTTAAAAAATTATCACAAAGCAATAGAGACATATCATAAAGCATTAGAAATTAACCCTGATTTGGCTGAAACTTGGGGGAACTTAGGCAACCTCTACTATTATCAACAAAACTATGAAAAAGCTGAAAATACTTATCAAAGAGCATTAAAACTAAATCCTCGTTTATATCAGATTCATTTTAATTTAGGAAATTTGTATGCTGACTTACAAAACTATAAAGAAGCCGAGAATGCTTACCAGAAAGCATTAGAATTAAAACCCTCTCAAGAAGAAACTTGGAATAATTTGGGAAACTTATATTATCAACAAAAGGCATATTCAAAAGCTGAGGAAGCATACCAAAAAGTATTGGAGCTAAAACCAAGTAAGCAAGGTGCTTTGTATAATTTAGGAATGATTTATACAATAAAAAATGAGTATAAAAAAGCTAAAGATATTTTTGGAAAGATAACACAAGAAAGCGATGTATATCTAAGTTCCATTTTCAACCTAGCCTGTATCTACAGCTTAGAAAAAAACAAGGAACAATCTTTAATATACCTAGAAAAAGCTATCACACTCAATACTGAATACAGAGAAAAAGCCCTAAAAGACAAAGACTTTGAGTGGCTTTGGAAGGATAAGGATTTTTTATCTTTGATAAACTCTACTCAACAATAAGTAGTAAAGTTTCTAAAAATAGATATTTCAACCAACTCGCCTAACCCTCATACACATTCGTCTTTGTAGGCTAAGTTTTTATTTTTTCTCGAAAAAAATCAGCTCCCCTTAAAACTATTTCACTTCTTTTTTCCTCTATGGTTTAGAAGGTAAAAAATGTGGAAATAAAAACTCAACTATTAATCTTAAAATCTCAAAAAGGTGATGCAGACGCTTTGAATTTATTGATTCAAGGTGCTTATCCTTCTATCTATCAGTTGAGTTTCCGTTATTTTGGCGATCACGACATTGCAAGTGAAATCACTCAACAGACGATGATACAGATTTATCAACAAATACAGACACTCAAAGATGTAAATGCATGGGAAAGCTGGTTTTATAAGATTGCGATTAACTTTTGCCACCAAGAAAGTAAAAAACAAAAAAACAGCAAAGTGATTTCAATACATCATCAAACAGAAGTGCAAGGGTTTAGCCAAAATGATATAAGGTCAAATCCTTCAAAAAAATTAGAAAGCCAAGAAATAACACAGATGATACAAAAGGCAATTCAAAAATTACCTGAAGAACAACGCCTAGTCTTGATTATGAAAGAATATCAAGGTATGAAGTTTAGGGAAATAGCCGAAAGCTTAGAGATTTCTGAAAATACAGCCAAGTCAAGGCTTTATTATGCACTCAAGGCACTCAAAAAAACTTTAAATGACTGGAATATCCACCAAGAAATATTGAATTATGTTATCTGAAGAAAATCAAACAAAACTGATAGATTATCTCTACGGTGAGATGTCTGAAAGTGAAAGACAAGATTTTGAAAAAGAAATTAAACAAAATCCTGACTTACAAAAAGAACTCGCAGAACTGCAAGGCACTCAACAAATCTTGGGGGTTACTCTTGATGTAGAAGTACCTCAGTTTTCATTTTTAGAAAAGCCTCCTAAGCAGATGAACCCCATCATCAGAAATCTAGGCTTAAGCATTGCCAAAATAGCCGCTACACTTACCTTATTATTTTTGTTGGCTTATTGGTTTCAGCTAGGAATTTCTGTCGAGAATCAAAGTTTATCTATTCATTTCGGAGAAAAGAAAAAATCAGCTATTGTTGAGAAAAGCATCTCAGCAGAAGATTCTTTGAGAATATATTTAGTAAGCTATCTCAAAAAACAAAACCAACAATGGGATGAGAAATGGACTGATTTAGAGAAAAAACTTGATAAAGTTCAGCTAGAAAGCTCTAAAAATAAGCTTACACAAGCCAATACACCCAAGTTTAGCCTAGAAGAAATCAAGTTACTCATCCATGAAAGCAGAGAGACTGATTTGAAGAAAATCAATGAACTCATTGCAGAAGCCAATATACATCAAGAAGGCAGAATCAAAGATTTGCTCAAAGAATACAATCAATATCTAGCCGAGCAAAGAAGAAAAGATCTCAAAGCAATCGCAATGGATTTAAGCAATCTCCAAGAAATACAATACATCCAGAAAGTAGAAACTGAAAATATTTTAGCAACTTTAATCCAAACCATAAACCCTGAAAACTATGAAAACAAGTAAAATCATCACACTCGTACTCGTCTATCTTTGCTTGCCTCTAATGCTCAAAGCCCAAGAATCAGAAGCGGATAGAATCCAAAAAGACATTACTGTGGCTGAGAATGTATTGTTTGAGTTAATTAAATCTCCTTTTGAATCCATATATTCGCTCCGTCTAAATTCATTAAATATAAAAGACTCATTTATAAAAGGAGTTTATAAAAAAGATGATAATCTGACTTTTAATATCATAGGATTTAATCCTACAACTCAAAGAAACTTTACTAACAAAGATTATCCTAAAAAGTTAATTATAAAAGATGATAAAGTAAGGATTACTTATCAGAATGGAAAGAAAAAAACGCTAACTCGTGAAGCGTATGAAGACAGCTTAAAAGTTAGCCATAGAGATAATGCATCTGCTTTTACTCACCTTTTTTTGAGTAAATATGCACACCTTTTGATTCAAATACCCTCTATTAATTCAATCAAATTTGTATATCAAAAGCAATCCAAACCTTTCTTAATATCTAGACAAGCAATTGCTAAAGTTGAAAGTAATGAAACTACTATTATTGAAATCTCAAAAGAAAACCTAAATTTATATATTAGTGAGGAGATAAGTCAAGAAGCTTTAGAACAAAAGCTAAAAACATCTACCAAAAAAGATGAAAGTATGGACGAAAAAAGTTTTGAGACAGCATTAAGCATTTTAAGAAAGAACATTGCAAAATACCTAGATAAAGATGAAAATTTTATTGCTTCCAGAAAAATTGATTACATAAGTGGAATGGGTGTAATGTACATTATTTGGGGTGATGGATACGTAATTCATTTTACTGAAAAAAGACTATTATCAAGTACAAGAATTTATGACCAGTTTCATAGCAACAATTCTCAAGAAGAAAAACAAGAACAAGGCATCTCATACACAGATTTCAAACAAAAACTCATGTCTGACTTGATAGAATATGGCAGAACTTTAAATTCACTGAAAGAAGATGAGCAAGTAATTCTAAGATTTCCTAAATTTAATCTGATGAATAGCTTTGAAGAAGCTCCTATTTATTTAGAACTTTCCGTACAGAAATCTATCCTAAGTCAATACAACAAAAGAGAAATTAGCCTAGAAAAGGCGATAGAATCCGTAAAAGTGATAGAATATTAAATTTATCAGCCTTTCCAATTCCTCAGCTCGTGTCCTCACGAGCCTAAAAAAAGTGTTTTGTGAAGACACAAAACACGGAATAAAGTGTTTTGTGAAGACACAAAACACGGAATTAGACACAAAACACGGAATTAGACACAAAACACGGAATAAAGTGTTTTGTGAAGACACAAAACACGGAATTAGACACAAAACACGGAAT
>JBBRUH010000486.1:0-4024 GCA_038248005.1 Cytophagales bacterium
AAGCTACAGGCATTCCTACCAATACTACTGCCAGTAAAAAAATGGGAAATATTTTGCAATTAGACAAGGCTCTAGAAGTTGCGAGAAGAAAAAGACAAAATGACCCTCAAGTAGATTGCCCCAATGCCCAAACTAGGATAGACAGCCTACTGCAAGCCATTGAGCGAATCAAAAGAGAATGTATGGACGATACTGAAAGCCCAAGAGATACACTCAAAATCCCTGGTAAACAAAAAGATGATTTTGCCTTTGCCGCTGGCAAGTGGAAAAGTACCACCTACTTATACAATGAGCAAAGTGAAAAAGTTACCATCTATTTTGACTTTTATAAAAATGGAAAAGGGCAGATTACCCTCATAGAAGATAGCAACAACCAACTGAGGTGTGAGGCAGATTTGGCACTAAGTCTAAAAGCAAACCTGTTTGGTATCAACCAACTGACTGACGCTGACTGTATCAATATGAACAAACAATATAACCCATATATCTTTGAGTGTAAGCCAGATAAAAATGGCTATGCTGAGTGTACGGCACAGAATAAAATAAATAAGAATAACAATTTTGTATTTAACCTTGTGAAAATTAAATAACCAAATAATACTATGTCAGATAATACCAATCCAAACTTTAACTTATCAGATATATTCCACTTTTTAGGAGTAGCAGTTTGTGCCGTATTGACCTTCTACAGCACGATTTATGTGTTTTATGGAAACACACTCATTGCAGGCTTCTGTGCTGTGATAGCATTAATTGTCCCCTATTTGATTGTGGATAATATGAAAAGGCTCAAACAAGATAAGGAGCTAAATAAAAGTGATAATACTACACCTGAAATGATGCTGGGAGGGATTTACTTTGTAGTGGTCTTTCTGGTATTATTTGTCTTTCATTTTCACTTTATTGAAGTAGAATTTAGCAAAAAAGATGACATCAAAGCTGCTGGACTAAATAAGGTCAAAGAACTCAAAGACCTCAAAACTGCCTATGAACAAAGCGTGGCACAAAAAGTAAATGATTTCAATACTTTATTCACTACTAATTTTAACAATATCAAAACCGCAGACAGAACCAGCAGAGCAAGTTTTATAGAAAAACTACAGACAGAACTTGGCAAAGGCATTGACCCTATCAAGCTCATGGATATGCCCAATGACCCTAGCACAGCCCAAGACCTAGAAGATGCCCGCAGCCGAAAGGAAAAAACCATCTTACAATCTTATGAGCAAGAAGCACTGCACAAAGAATACGAAGAATATACCCAAAATGCACAAAGTGTATTTGATAACTGGCAAAATATGAAAGTAGCCTATTACTACAATGACATACAAAATATGTATCAGACCCTGCTGCAAGCCTACAAGCAAAAAATGCCTGAGTTTGCTTACAAAGAAACCCTGACTACCAACAGTGCCATTAACCTGACCTCTCCTATTAGCTCTCTTGGCAATGCCTCCGCAGGAGGTTGGCTGATAGCATTGGTCGTTTTGCTAGTGATGCACTTCTGTATCTTAGGGAAATACCTTTTTGCAGAAAGACCTGAAGTAGGGCCTAAATTAGTGAGAAAAACAAATAATGGGTCTAAACCCAGAGGAAGTATAGAAATACGATAGCCAATAAATTGGGTTCTCTGACAATTTTGTGGACATAGCATTGTAAAATAGACTTTAGTCTGTTTCAGAGGCTAGGGCGGCAGGTGGCAGGCTAAAGCCCGCCGCTACATAGTAAGCATAGAACTATAATATTCAACAAATCTAAAAATATATTAAGATGATGGAAAATGTACCCGAAGGAATACTAAGAGCCAAAAGGCAGCAAATCAAAAATAATGAGCTAGATAATATCACACTGAGAAAACTTTTTGAAGGAGAAAGTAGAATGTTTGACGTACAGAATTTACTCCGTGAAGGCATACTCAGCCAAGAAAAACATGATGAACTTTACCCTCCTCCTTCTACAGAAGACCAAAGGGAAGACCTCATCAACAGCATCAAAAACTATGAGTTCTCTGATGAGCAAATCAAAGAACTCGTAGAGGAGGGATGGTTTACGGCGGAGTATCTCCTCAATAGGAATGCAATTAACCAAAGCCAATATAATATACTCTTTGCTACTGCCGTAAAAGTGAACTTTGATGAGTGGAAAAATATACCCCCACTCAAAGAAGGCAGGATTGATGTATTTATATTTGGTATTGCAGGCTCAGGAAAATCCTGTTTCCTTGCAGGCTTATTCTATCACGGCAATAGTATTGGCAGGCTTAACGTAGATATTGATAATGTAACAGGCGTTAAATATGCCGATACGCTTATAGAAGCCATGGAAGAAGGCAGAGTTCCTACAGCTACTGCCGTAGATTATATTCAATACATCGCTTGTGATATCAGAGATGATGATGAGCATACTCACCCCCTTACCTTTATAGAAATGAGTGGTGAGCACTTTCAAGATGCTTATGGCAAAACACTGCCTGACCTCAAAAAAGAAAAGCCAAAACTCGTAGAGTACCTTTTTGAGAACCCCAACCGAAAAGTAATCTTCTTAGCCATAGATTATCAACCTGACAGAGGAGGGGAAACAGGGCAGAGGAAAAACTTTGAATTTATGCTCAAATTCTTAGACAAAAATGGCGTACTAGAGAATGTAGAGACAATTGTACTCGTTATTACCAAGCTAGATGGAGATGATGATTCACTGCAAGATGATGCCAAACGGTTTTTGGAGAACAGATACAAAAGTTTAACCAATCTCTGTAATGATTATGTAGAGAAATACGGGCTTGATTTCTATGTCTATAAGTTTAGCCTTGGCAACTTCAAAAGCAAATATGTGTTTGATTATAACCCTACAGATTCTGAAATAATTTTTGACATGCTTTGTGATACTACTTCTGTGCTAAAACAAAAGAAAAAAGCCAAAAAATCATCTTGGTCATTTGGTAATTTATTCAAGGGTTAAAACAAAAAAACAATGGAATTTAAAGAAAACTATCCTTATCTATCTTTTGCACTCTGGGGAACGAAAAGAGGGAAAAAGACCTTTGCCGTACATGGGCTAGAACAAAGTGCAGATGAAACAAATAATGAACTATATGACATCAGAAACTTCTCACAGTTTGGCAAGGTAGGGCAAGAATTATTCGTATTTGAGCATCAGGCAAGCCACAGTACTTTTACCATTGCACGTACTATCTTAGACTGGGTAGGCAGACCTGGCTTTTTTGCCGTTTCGCTTATATTGCCCAAAGACAAAACCATCAAAAAGCCCCAAGATATTCCTAAACTGCTTAGAATAATGGCTGATGAATACCACAAAGCATACATTCAGCCTAACCTTAGCTTCCCAGACAGTATCTTAGAAAATATCAATGAAGAGATTGTACTCTTTACGAAGCACTTGCATACCCCAGAATATAAGCTACAAGATAGTAAAGAAGACAAGGCTTCTGACTATGGCAATGAAAAAGGACTAATCTTATATGATAATGAGCAAGATCTCAATCTGTTCTTTGAGCAATATACACGCCCTGATATTATAAAGTATGAACGCATTGTGCTATATCCAAAAAATCAAAAGGGTATCTCCTGCAGCTATTCAAACATTCAACTGCCTGTCTTTGTGCCTCCAAGAAAAACTAAGCTAGTCGTAGTCGGTAAAGACTCAAATAGAGGGATCTCCCAGGCTAAGGTAGAGATATATGGGAAAAACAATACACTCCTCAAAAAAATAAACACCAAAGAAGATGGAAAAGCTGAAGCCTTCTATAGCAAAGAGGTAACACACATCATAGTGAATGCAGATGGCTATAAAACACATGAACTATTCAAGCAAGATATCGAGAGTAATGCTGAGAAACAAGAAATCACGGTTCATCTGCAACAAGAGGAGAAAAAATTTACTCCACCAATAGTAAAAGATACAGGAGAAAGAGAAGCGTCAGAGAATAACAATACTACAAATCAGCCATCAGATACTTCTAAACCTGAAACTAAGCAAGGTGAACAAGAAAAGCGTTATGGTGAAG
>JBBRUH010000487.1:0-4000 GCA_038248005.1 Cytophagales bacterium
ATACCTCTTACAGAAATACTCTCGATTTATACGCACTACCACAGAATCTAGGCACTTGTCTAGAAGCCTGATTACTTCATCTTTTTCAGCTAGTTGATAATCAGCAGTAATAAGTTTAGAGTCTAATTCTGTTTGTAACTCATTGAGTTCTTTATTTACTGATTTTAATTGCCATTGATGGCGTTTTCTTTGTTTAACTATCTTTTGCTTTTGCTTCTGATTGCGATACTGAGCATATTTTGTGATGTCATACGCCACAATGAGTGCTTGAGTAACTTCTTGTATCTCCGTGGTCAGTGGTCTGAAATGAATTGCAAAAACCTTTGCTTCTTTTTGATATTTATTTTTAAAAGGCTGATAAATCGTAAAAGACTCCCCTTTTAAGACACGATCACAATAGTTTTTCCATTGATAAAATCGCTCAATCGGAAATGTATCAAGCAAATCATACTCTGGATGAATATATAGATGCCACTCTTTATATAAATCTGACGCTTGTTGGTTAAGATAGGTAACACAGTATTCATGATTGAGGGTAAGCAATGCAGAAGGAGCATATTCATAGAGTTCTAACTGAGCTTCTATACTTTCTACATAGATTTGTTTGCTTTGTACTTCATCTTTAAGCTGAAGACGCATATTTTCGGCTTGATTGATGGCTTCTTGCAGAGTTTGCTTTTGATTCTCGATGATTCTGGTTGTTCGTGCTGCTTGCTTTCTTGTAAAATCGGAGATATCTATTTCTCTTTGCTTTCGTTGAGTAATGTCTCTTGAGAATACAGACACTCCTGTTACCTCTTGCTTATCATCTAAGATAGGATTAAGTGAAATACTAAGGTAAAATTTTTGGTTTGTCTTATCACTAAAAATAGCTTGCTCTATCGAAAACTTCTCTCCTGCTAAGGCTCTATCATAAAACCCTTTCCAGATATAATAATAATTTTTAGGCATGAGTTCAAGCATATTAGAACCAAGTCTGAGACTTTCCCCTAATTCTTCATAAAAACTAGAAGCTGTTTCATTAAACAAAATGACTCTATAATTACTCCCAATAGTATAGATGGTATCATCTGTATTGTTGATTAAAGCACTAAGGTTTGCTTCTTTTTGCTGAAGTTCTTCACTAGTAGCTAATATACGGGTTTCAGCATTTTTGCGAGCCGTTACATCTATGATAAACTCTATGATTTTGTAGGGTCGTCCATTCAAGTCTAAGATAGGGTTAAAACTTCCCTGAAACCAAACTACTTGACCTTTTTTAGTAATTCTTTTTACCTCTCCAATGTGATAACGTCCTTGCTTAAGTTTATGCCAAAGAGCCAAATAAGATTTAGCGTTTTTCTCGTCATCAGGTACAATGAGCGTATGATCTTGCCCTATGATTTCATCACGCTTATAGCCCATCAGGTCTAAAAAATTATCATTGGCATCTATAATCTTGCCCCCTGGGCTAAACTCTATTACAGCACTTGAGCGTTTGAAAGAGTCTAATTGTTCTTTAAAATCTAGTCTGAGTCTTTTTTCTTCAGTTACATCAAAAGCAAGTTTTAGGATTTTGTAAGGTCGTCCATTTTTATCTTTGAGGGGAGAGTAAGTGGCCTTGAGCCAAATCTCAGACCCATCCTTAGCAATGTGCTTAAACTCTCCATAGTGAGGCTTTCCATCATACAAGTCTTGCCAAAGTTTGGCAAATTGAGTCTCTTCTACTCTTCCAGAAGGGAAAAGACTACGGTGAGATTTACCAATTAGCTCTTCTTCTCTGTATTTGATAGCTTTTAGAAAAAGGTCATTGGCAGTGATGATATTTTGATCCATCCCTAGCTCTACGGTGATAAGTGTAGATTTGATTGCAAAAGACTGAGCAGCAAGAGCTTCTTGGTTTTTCTGCATCTCTTGTTGCGTATCACTAAGCATCTGCAAGTTAAAGGTAAGCTCTTGTTCTGTCTTACGCATTTGCTCCGTAATTCTATGCGACTCATCTAAGAGCTTCCGTGTACGCTCGTTAGTGCGTGAAGCATTAAGGTTGGCGGCAATATTTTCACTTAGTTTTTCTAAGAAAACAATCTCGTGGGGCTTAAATTCATTAAAAGAAGCAAGCTCCATCACACCATAGACACGGTCACTCAGTTTTAGAGGAATTACTAGCACACTCCGAGGCTTTGCACCCCCAAGTCCAGAGGTAATATCTACGTAGTTAGAGGGAATATCTGTAATATAAATCGTATCCGAATCTTTGTAGGCTTGTCCCACAAGTCCTTCCCCTATGGCAACTTCTTTTTCTATATATCTTCTTCTCTGAAAAGCATAACAAGCTACTAACTCTAAATTTTCTGGTATATTTTCATCTTCCTCATCATCATTAGTAATAAAGATTCCTCCTTGATTCGCATTGACATATTCTACTACATTGGAGATAATCTCATAAGAGAGAGATTCGGTATCTTCACTGGCTGACTGTAAGATTTGACCAAACTTGGCAAGACCTTCTGTAGCCCAGTTACGAGCATCTTCCTCTTCTGCCACTGTTTTCATGCGGTCACGCATGTTAATCAATGCACCTACTAGAGAATCTCTCTCTAATGATTGTCCATTACTTTCGGTATAAGAATCTGATAAATTTCCTTCTTCTATATTCTTGATAAAGCTCGTAGCCATCTTGATTTTATCCACCATCCCATTGATAGCCTGTGCTACAGAGCCTACTTCATTTTTTTGAGAGTAAGCTATTTTTTGATTGAGGTTACCTTTTCCAATAGATTCTGCTACTTGTGAGATTTCTTGTAAAGGACTCACAATAAACCTTTGTAAGAGATAGATACCAATAGTAATAAGGGTAAAATTCATCAAAAGCACCCCCCATAAAGCAAGGTTAGCTTGGTCTTTTTGGTTTTTGGAGATGCTGAGGTATTTCTCTATAAGTTGATTATTGAGAGAGAGTAATACTTCTCTGTTCTGTCTAAGGTTTTGTAAAGCCAGTTCTGCACGAGGAGTTAGTTTTTTTTGTCCATCTTGGTAACTTCCTTCCACAAAAACATCTTGATTTACAAAGACAAGCGCTTCTTGCTTAAATTTAGAAGACCAAACTGTATAGATTTCTTGTATCAACTCTTTGGTCTCGGGGGCAGTCGGGGGAATCATCATTTGCTCATCATCAAAGAACACCTTACCCCCAAACTCTAGCCTCTCAAGGTTAATATCAAAGCGACGTATATCATTATTGAGTAGGGGAAGGATATTTTTTTGATTATAAGCAATCTCATCTGCATAATTAATGATTTGCTCTACTATCTCATTATTTTGTGAAGCTTGATGCACTACCACCTGATAAACCTCCAAATCTTCGAAAGCATTACGTGCCAAAAAATGGCTAAAACTAATGGTAATCACAAAAAACATAAAAAACAAAATGAGGCGACTACGAATGGACCTCATGCTGCTTTTTGAATCTGCCATATTATTTTCTCATCTTAATTGAATAAAATTTTATTAATATAGTTCTCTGTATAATTTTACAGAGGACTTTATAAACCTATTTTAGCTTCTTGAAAGATAAATATAAATCCAAAGTAAGGGATTTCCAACTTCTTTTGTAAATTTATCTATATTTCTCTAATCAAAAAACTTGCGAATCTTTATGTTTCAAAAAATTTTAGTACTTGGCGGCGGACTTTCTGCTCATTATTTATTGGATTATCTACATACTAAAGCTCCAATACACAACTGGCAAATAGGTCTTGCTGACCAATCAGAGGCTTTACTTGTGCAAAAAAAGAATGAGTTTCCTCTATTTAAAATTCACTTACTAGACATCATGCAGTCAGAAGATATTTTAAAACTATTACGTGAGTATGAAGTAGTAGTTTCTCTCTTGCCTGCTGTCTTTCAGCCTATTGTCGCAAAGTATTGTTTGCAAATGCAATGCCATTTGCTGACTGCCTCTTATCTTCCTCCCGAAATCAAGGCTTTAGAAGCCAAAGTAAAGGCTAAAAATTTATTTTTC
>JBBRUH010000488.1:0-3997 GCA_038248005.1 Cytophagales bacterium
CTCTAAGTCTGAGCAGCCTATGGTTTTGAAGATAGATTCACAGAAGTTCTGTAACTGTGTTGCCGAAAATTTTCTTTCTTTCATACGATTCTGGGATAAAATGAGTCCCTTATCCTATCTTTTTAGATGAATATGGAACAACAAATATACAAGAATTAACTTTAGAGTAAAAACTTCTTCTTTGGAGAGTAATGTCATTGATAACCTGAGAAGAATCCAAATATTACAAAGTGTCTTCGCAAGCTACCAATGACCATTTAGATGGGTTTGAAAACTTAATGACTTATATTTCTCATAGTAACCCAATACTAAAAGGACTCTGTTTGGCGAGATTAAACAATTATAATATAATTCAATTATTTCGAAGACACACTAAGCGTATATTGCTCAACACGTTGGTTTATATCCTCTACCATTTTGCTTGTGCCAATATAGAAAGGGCATCGCTCATGCAAACTACTAGGTTCTATATCTAAGATTCTGTGTTTGCCATCAGTGGCTTTTCCTCCTGCTTGCTCCACCATAAAAGCCAAAGCATTGCACTCATAAAGCAGTCTTAATTTACCTTTGGGGGCAGAGGTAGTTTCAGGATAAAGATAAATCCCTCCCTTAAACAAGCTCCTGTGAAAATCTGCTACTAATGAGCCAATGTACCTTGCTGAGTACCTGTTTTCTTTACAAAAAGAGAGATAATCTTTGATAGGCTGTGGAAATTCATCATAATTTCCTTCATTGACCGAAAACATACTCCCTTCCTTAGGGATTTTCATGTCTGGATGTGATAAGAAAAACTCACCTAAAGAAGGCTCATAGGTAAAGCCATGCACTCCATATCCTGTGGTATAGACTAGCATCGTAGAAGAACCATAAAGTAAATACCCTGCAGCTACTTGCTGTCTGCCTGCTTGCATCACATCACGCTCTTCTACCTTAGTACCTCTAGGTGAAAGTCTTCTATAGACCGAAAAAATACTCCCGATAGATACATTTACATCAATATTAGAAGAGCCATCCAATGGATCAATCGCCACGACATAGCGTCCATTCGGTTTGCCTGTGTCTATGATATCTTCTTCTTCCTCGGAGATAATCCCACAAACTTCTCCACCATTTCGCAATGCCCTTATAAAGCGTATATTAGCAATTACATCGAGTTTTTGCTGTTCCTCTCCCTGTATATTTTGATTGCCATAAGCACCTGTTACATTAATCAAACCAGCTCGGTTGATTTCTCGGTTTACGATTTTGCCAGCGAGTGCAAGGTCTCGCAAAAGCTGTGAAAGCTCTCCTGTCGCATAAGGAAACTGCTCTTGTTTTTTGCTAATGAAGCGATCTAGGGTAGTACCTATAGGTAAAGCAAGATTATCATCCATGTTATTTTAATATTTAGGTAAAATTTACTTGTTAAAAAATATATTCTAAGTCTATATTCGTTTTATTTACAATAATAATCATTTTATGCAAACGATTTCGGTTAGAAATCAAAAAATCAAATTTGCGAATATGACTGCGAATCTTTTGTTTTGTATGAATTTGCAAAAGATAATAACTAAATGAAAAAACAGGAAGAATGAAAGTTTATAAATTTGGAGGTGCTTCTATCAAAGATGCTCCTTCCGTCAAAAATCTTCTCAAAATAATACAAAAAATATCTCCTCATCAAGGACTTTGTATTGTGGTATCTGCAATGGGCAAAACGACCAACGCATTAGAGACATTGCTGAATCACTATTGGAATCAGCAAAAAAACGAAAATTCGCTAATGCAAATTTACACATTTCATCAAAAAATCATAGAAGATTTGTTCCCAGATGAAAAAGAAAACATTTATTCACTCTGGGAAGCTGATTTTAAAGCATTAAAAGACTTGGTTTCAAAGCCATTAAACAATAAAGAGGATAAAGATTTTGATCCATTATATGATGCTATAGTATCAATGGGAGAGGTTTTTTCGGCAAGAATCGTTTCATACTATCTCCAAAAGAATACGGGCAAATGCACTTGGGTAGATGCTCGCAAGATTATCAGAACGGATAGCGAGTGGAGAGAAGGAAATGTAGATTGGAAGGCTACTGAGCAACAAATCAATACAGAAGTAATTCCACTGCTTGCTACAGGCATAGTACTCACCCAAGGTTTTACAGGGGGGAATGAACAAGGTCAAAGTACCACACTTGGCAGAGAAGGCTCTGATTATTCAGCAGCGATTATGGCATACAGCCTGCAAGCTGAAAGTCTTACTATCTGGAAAGATGTGCCTGGCGTACTCAATGCAGACCCCAAGCGTGTGCCTGATGCACAACTTTATGCACAGCTTTCTTATGCCGAAGCAGCCGAAATGAGCAAGTATGGAGCTACTGTGATACATCCTAAGACCATTGCTCCCTTGGCTGAGAAGAACATTCCTTTGTATGTTAAATCTTTTTTATATCCCTCACAGACAGGTACTTGCATAGATAATACAAAAGCTCGTAAGTTTTTGCCTACGATTATTTTTAAGTCAAATCAGATGCTGGTGAGTGTAGAAGTGAAACCTATGAAATTTTTAAAAGAATCAGATTTGTTTGTGATTTTTAAGGTGATAGATAGACTAGGGCTAAGAGTGAATATGCTGTATAAATCTGCCCGTGAGATCCAGATTTGTTTTGAGGCACGTCCGCTTAAGTTTAAGGCATTGCAAAGGTGGGCGGGAGATGATTTTAAGATAAAAGTGATTGAGAATCTTGAAATGCTTACCATCAAAAACGCAGATGAGATTTCTATCCGTCGCATTACTTTTGGGAGAGAAATGGTGCTACAGGTAAGAGAAAATAAACTCTATCAGGCTTTGATGAGATAATCATCTTCAGAGAAAGTAGTTTGAGCATACAGATATCTGAAATTTTAAGAGTGGATTTTGTCTATCACGAATTGCCTGTGAGGACACAGGCAATGGAAAAAATATTTAGAGAGATAATATCAGCCTGATTTTGGTGAGATACCTTACAAGGCGTTTAATAGAATACTAGGTATTCCAAGTCTGGCAGACTTGGAAAGTCTAAAACTTTTAGAGGGCATGTATTATTAAATTTTAAGCGTTTGTATTACTTCACGACTTGAGAATTTTAATCTCTTTATGTTTTAGGATACTTTTTCATTCTTTTTCTCTAACTCATAAAACACCCTATTTTTGACGGCATCAGCCACCAATGAAATACCTGCATTGGCAATAATAAGTGCTAAAGTGCCTAAGCCAAACCAAGTCCAGAAGCTTGCTCCTTCGTGCTTAAAATAAGCAATCTCCACAACAAGGCATAATCCAAAGGCAAATAAACTCAAGCCAATCGGTGCATACCAAAACCAACGGCGAAAATAAGGGTTTTTAAATCCAGTTTGCATGAATGAAATTGGGTTTAATTTACTTTTGTTTTTATCCAGTCAGAAGTATATTCCAAAAAATCAGGTACAAATTCTTTCTTAAGTTTTCCATATTCCTGTGGTGAACCTGTCTCAGCTTCTTGGAAAAGGTGATTTGCTTTAGGGAAAATCTTCACTTCATAATCTTTGTTTCCACCTTTTTTGAGAGCATTGACCATTGGGTCTTGATTTTGACTAGGTAATACTTGTAAATCCAATTCTCCAAAAAGTAATAATACAGGGCAAGTTACCTTCTCAAGAGTAGGAGCAGGGTCATAGCCTAAGAAGAATTTCATCCATGGAACGCTAAATTGTGCCATTTGTCTATTGAGGGCAGAAGATGCATATACTTCTTTGTTGGTGATGAATTTCTTTTGTTCTTCGGGAAGTGCTTCTATATCACTTAGAATTTTCGCAACAGTCTTTTTCTTGTACGCTGCTATGGCTGTGCTATCCTCTGCTACAATGACTTGGTGCATCTCAGCCAATATGGGAAGTTCTTTTTTGATTTTGAGGGTATCAGGATTAGGCATTGCCATCATTATAGCCCGAGACTGTTCTATGATAATCTCACTCCCATTTACGCCCGTACCTGCCATCA
>JBBRUH010000489.1:0-3990 GCA_038248005.1 Cytophagales bacterium
GACTTGTTTGAAGTAAGTATAGACTTTGTGATGAAAGTACAAAACAGAGAAATTAAAAATCCTTAACTTCATATAAAAAACATATAGAATACGATGGATATAGAACTTAGCAAAAGACAATTAATTGAGTGGATAAATGAAAGTCAAAGTTTGTGGCTTTTAGATTTTCTAGAAAGAATGCGACAAAATCTGAATAAAGAAACAACAAACAGTCAATTTACAGCGATTACTTCAGATACACGCAATTTTAAGTTTGATAGAGAAGAAGCCAATGAAAGATAGGATCTTTTTAGATACTAACTTGCTGATTTATCTTTACAGTGAAACTGAAATTAGCAAAAAAGAAGTTGTAGAAAAATTATTAGAAACTATGAAATATGGATAAGTAGCCAAGTGCTTACAGAACTTTCCAATGTCTTGTATAAAAAGTTTAAGGTTTCTTGGCAATCTATTCGTGATGTGCTAGATGAACTACAAAAGAGCTTTTATATCTATACCAACAATAATCTTACTATCAAAGAAGCTACTAAAATTGCCGAAATCCATCATTACAGCTGTTATGATAGTCTGATTATCACCTCCGCCCTGACTTATAATTGTCAATATTTGTTTACAGAAGACCTATATTATTCTCACAACATACAGAACAAACTAGAAATTGTAAATCCTTTTAAGCAATGAAACTCTCGAAAGATTCTTCGCAAGTTCAGCATGATAGAGTAAAATGATACTGCTATTTGACACTGTTATATGAAAGAATGAAACTGTTATATGAAAATTAACTATCCTCTATGTGTGGGCTAAATCTTATTTGGGATAAAAAAAATCTCCTCCAAAGTGAGTCTGAAATTCAGCAAATGAATCAGGCTACCGCCTCAAGAGGGCCAGATGAAAGTCAGACTTTAATACTATCTAATTCTTTCGGAAATTTTTTTTTAGGACACAATCGCCTAAAAATCAGAGATTTAAGCCTTCTCTCTGCACAGCCTTATCAGCAGGAAAATGCAAAAAAGACTTTACTCTACAATGGAGAATTATATTCTGCTCAAAGTGATTTTAACCAAGCAGATACCATTGAGTTATTTAATATCCTAAATCAAAATCTAGTTAATTATAGCCTTGATGAAATTCAAAAAACAACCTCCCAACTTAATGGAATGTATGCTTGGGCTTGGTTAGATGTTCAACAAAATAAACTTCTTATCGCAAGAGATTTCTGGAAAATCAAGCCTTTATATTATTTTGAGAACGAGCAATATCTAATTATTTCTTCTGAAATTAAAGGCATCTTGGCGAGTGGCTTAGTTTCTAAAAAACTCAATCAAACTCAGATAATACATTATCTCAAGTTTAGATTTGCACAATCTCCACAGACTTTTTTTGAAGGCATTTACCAAATAGATTCACCCATTATATGGGATTTAGAAAGTGCTAAGAAAGAAGAAATTCCTGTTCAAAAGTCTTCGCTTTACCAAAATACTCATCAGTTTACGCCACAAGTACTCATACAAAAAACAGAAAAAGCACTCAAGCAAAGCCTAAACCAACAGCTAGTTGCCGAAGTACCCGTAGGTTTGTTTCTAAGTGGAGGAATAGACTCTACGCTTTTACTTGCTTTGCTACAAGAAAGAGAAATAAAAAACTTCCCAGTTTTTACGCTTGGTGACGCTGCCCGACAAGGTACAAAAGACAGCTATTTCGCAAAAAAAGCAACCGAACAATATGGAGGAGAATACCAAGAAACTACTCTATCAGCTCACTGTCTTCAAGATATTCCTCGATTTTTTACTACCTTAGATCAACCCATAGCAGACCCTGCCGCTTTTCTTACAGAGTTACTAAGCCATGAAGCCAAAAAATCAGTTAAAGTAGTGCTATCAGGTGCTGGGGCAGATGAACTTTTTGCGGGATACCATCGTCATGGAGCTTTTCAAAAATATCTTCGTTATAAGCCTCTTTTTGATTTATTTCCTTCTTTTCTTCTCAATTATTTTCCTAATCAATTTGAAGGTGGAGAAAAACTCCGACAAATCAAGAAATTTTTTTCTCAATTATCAAAAAATCCACAAGAAACTTTTATTAATTTTACAAAGCTACAATGGAGTTTAGGACTAAAAAATCTACCGATTGAGCCTCTCAAAGTAGCGTATTCAGAAGATTCTGATTTTTTACGCTTTGCCTTACACTATGACCAACAACACTATTTGGCACAGGATGTACTTGCTATCACTGATCACAGTTCTATGAAACATGGCTTAGAAGTAAGAGTACCTTATCTGGATGCAGAAGTCTGGAAGGTGCTAGAAGGAGCGAAGGCATCACAGGTATTCGGAAACTCTAAGAAATGGATTTTGAAAGAAATTCTTAAGCAAAAAGGAGGAGAAATCTATGTGAATCGCCGTAAGGAAGGTTTTGGCTTTCCTTTTGGACAATGGCTTAGAGTGTCTGAAAATCAGTACTTTGCATTGGATTTATTAGATAAATCTAGTATCATTTTTCAGTATTTAGAATATGATTTTGCAGAGATACATATCAAAGCCCACTTATTAGGTAAGATTGATTTTTCCTCTGAAATATGGGCTTTGTGGTGTTTAAAGACTTGGCTTGAGTTTCATTTCTAAAAATAAACTTTAACTTTTCACAAAAAACATCTCCACATCTCCTTTGCCTTTTACATTGACCACACCTCTTTTTTCAAACTTAAATTCAGTTTCTACCAGTTCTCGGGTTTGCTCCGAGATATTCACTTTTCCCACTTCGCCGTAGGTTTCTAAACGGCTGGCTAGGTTTACGGTATCTCCCCAGATATCATAGGCAAATTTCTTTTTGCCTACTACTCCAGCTACTACTTTTCCGCTATGAATACCTAGTCTGCATTCAAAATAAGGCTTTCCTTCTTTGGTTTTTTCTTCTTTGAGTTTTTGCATAAATTCTTGAATCTCTATTCCTGCTTTTACTGCATCTAGAGGGTTAGAAGTATTGGCATTGGGCAAGCCACCAACACACATATAAGCATCACCGATGGTTTTGATGCGTTCCATTCCGTGTTTTTCTATAATTTCATCAAAGGCTGTAAAACAAATATTTAACTCACCAACGAGTTCTTCGGGTGACATAGTCTCAGCTATATTTGTAAATCCTTTAAAATCTGTAAATAATACCGAAGCAAGGGAATAAGCTTGAGGTGTAGCTTTACCAGTGCTTTTAAGTTCTTGGGCAGTCTGTGCAGGCAAGATATTGAGTAATAGTTTTTCAGATTCTTGTTGTTCTATCTCTAGTGTATTTTTCTGACGCTCTATTTCATCTCTTTGTGCTTCTATCTCTTCTTTTTGTTGATGAATCTCCCCTAGACTTTCAGAAAGTGCATTTTTCTGACGATTGATGATTATTCTATCCCTATAAAAAATCAAGAGTGCAACGAATAAACCCAGAGCAAGTGAGCCAGCAAAAAGTGCTAAATATAAATTTTGTCTTGCTTTGGCTTCTGCAAGTTGTTTTTCTGATTCTATTAAAGCAATTTTACGATCAGCCAGAAGTTGTTCTTTGGCTCTGAGAGAGTCTTTCTCTATAATAGTAAGGTTGAGTTCTTCTATTTCTGCTTCTACCTCTGCTTGTTCTTCTTGATATTGGCTTTTAAGATTTAGGTAATCGATCTTATTTTCGTCTAATTTTCTTTCTAGTGAAGCAATATAGTTGCGTAATATCTTCACAATATCATCATTCTTTTCTTTGGAGGAAGCTACTTTTCCTATGAATTGCTCCTGTTCTTCGGCATCTTTAAAACGTGCAGCAACAGGAGGTTTTTCTTTTTCAGTAGTATTTTTATCTTCTGAGTCCTCTTTTTTATTTTTTTCTTGTTTACGTGTTTTTCTATCTTCTTTGATTTCTGAAACCTTCTCTTTTAGCTTATTTCCTTCTTTGTCTGCTTGTTTTTCAGAAACTGTATTTTCTGTTTTATCTTCTTCTTTGGTATTTAGAGGAGGTGCTGCA